>JAHELH010000364.1 GCA_024644285.1 Paracoccaceae bacterium
CCAGTTGCAGCAGCGAATACAACGTCGTGGTCTTGCCCGATCCGGTGGGACCGGTGGCCAGCACGATGCCGTCGGGCCGCCCCGCCAGCCGGTGCAGGATCGCGGCCTGCGCGCCGGTCAGCCCCAGCCCGTCGAGCGGCAGCAGGCCCGCATGCCGGTCCAGCACCCGCAGCGTGATGCGCTCGCCGTATTGGCCCGGCAGCGTCGACATCCGCACGTCCAGGTCGCGGCCGCCATAGCGCAGGGCGATGCGGCCGTCCTGCGGCAGGCGGGTTTCGGCGGTGTCCATCCCGGCCATGACCTTGAGCCGGGAAATCACCCGCCGCACCGGAACGTCCGAGCGGTCCATCACGCTGCGCAGCATGCCGTCGATGCGGACGCGGGCGCGCAACCCGTCCTCGTAAGGCTCGACATGCAAATCAGACGCCCCGGCCCGCACGGTGCGGCGCAACAGCTGGTTGACCAGTTCGATCACGGGGGCCTCGGTCGCGTCCTCCAAGAGGTCGCGCAGGCCGGGGCCGCCGCCACGCAGTTCAAGGTCGAAGCTCAGTTCGTCCTCGCCGTCGCTGCCCGTGCCGTCGCGGTAATGCGCGTTCAGCAGCGCCTCGAAGGCGTTTTCGTCGAGATCCTCCACCTGCAGCGGCCGGCCGGCACGCCGCCGCGCCTCGCGCAGGCCCATCACGGTGGCGCCCGGCCCGCAGATCAGCCTGTCGCCGTCCAGCACCAGTTGCTGGTCGCGGGCGAAGACGAAGGGCAGGTCGGGGCGGGCCATTGCGGCTCCTAGGGTGCGGCGTTGAACTGCAGGCGCGAGGGCAAGGGCGGGTAGGTCTTGGACCGCGCGTAGGTGTCGATGAAGCCGGCATCGAAGGGCTGGTCCAGATTGGCCCCGTCGAACGGCAGGCTGGAGATCGGCAGCGCCGGGAACCGGTCGTCGGCGGCGGGCTGGATCACCCGCGTGGCACGCTTGGCGTCGCGGGCGATCTCGCGCGAAAGCCGGGTTGCGTCGGAGTCCGAGCGCACGATGCGCGGGCGCAAGAGCATCAGCAGCACGCGCTGGTTTCGGTTGACCGCGCGGCCGCGGAACAGGCCGCCGACAATGGGCAACCTGCTGAGGCCCGGCACGCCTGCATTCTCGGCGCCGGAGCCGTTTTCCAAAAGACCGCCCAGCATGATCACCCGGCCGTTGCCCACCAGCACGTTGGTCGAGAGCGTCCGTTTCGAGGTGATCTCGCCGCCCGCGTTCGACGCCTGCCGCGTCAGGCTGGAGACTTCCTGCGAGACCGCCATCCGCACTGTGTTGTCGCCCGTGATCTGCGGCGTGACGCGCAGTTTCAGGCCGACATCCTCGCGCTCGATGGTCTGGAACGGGCGCTCAGGCGTGGCGCTGTCGCCGACAGTGGCGAAGCTGCCGGTGACAAACGGCACGGATTGCGCGACGACGATCTCGGCCTCGGTGTTGTTCAGCGTCACGATGCTGGGCGTGGACAGAAGGCGTGCGCTGGTGGTCTTGGTCAGCGCCGTCAGAAAGCCGATGAAACCGTCGTCGCCGCGGCGCTCGACCGCGCCGAAGGTGCCGCCCTCGCCGGGGCTGATCGCCGGGCCGTTGACCGCCGCGGTGACCAGGCTCGACAGCGTCGGGCGCCCGCCGACCGAGAATTCCGCGCCGCCGATCAGCGCGTCGTTCAGAAGCGCGCCGAACTGCACCGACAGGTCGCTGAGGCTTTCCACCGACAATTCGAAGATCACCGCCTCGATCAACACCTGGCTGGGCCGCTGGTCGAGATGCTTGATGGCGTTGGTGATGGTGCCCAGCTTGTCGCTGGGGGCGGTGACCAGGATCGAGTTCGACTGCGGCTCGGCGACGATGGTGACGTCGCTGGCGGAGCCGTCGATGCTGGCCAGCACCGAACGCGCGATCACGCCTTCCAGCTGCACCGCGTCGGCGTAGTTCAGCCGCACCACCGCCGTGGCCTGGCTGCGCAGGGGTGTGTCGAGCTGGCCGATGACGCCGCGGATGCGGTCGCGGAATTCGGGCGTGCCGGACACCACGATGGCGTTCGACCGGAAGTCGGCGGACAGGCTGGCGCCGGGCGGTGTGATGTCCAGCGACTGAATAGTGCCCAGCACGTCCTGGGCGTTGGAATTGTTCAGCCGGATCGTCTCGATGGTCTGGCTGCGCGGCCGGTCGAGTTGCTCGACGAGGCGCGCGATGCGCTGGATGTTCTCGCGCCGGTCGGACAGGATCATCAGGTTCGATTGCGGCACCGTGCTGAGCACCGCCTCGGCGGGCAAGAGCGGCTGCACGACCGCCGTAAGTTCCGGCATGGAGACGTTGCGCACCTGGAAGACCCGTGTCTCGAATGCGCCGCCGGCAAGCCGCACCCTATCGCCGGGCGACAGCTCGCGCGCCAGATCCAGCGGCACGATCCGGTCCACCGCGGCGCCCTCGATTATGGTCAGGCGGTTCAGTTCCAG
>JAHELH010000365.1 GCA_024644285.1 Paracoccaceae bacterium
TCACGGGCCAGCCGCGAGCCGCCATATTGCTCGGCCTCGCGCCGGTCGCGCTCGCTGCGCTTGCGCGAGTTCTCGGCATCGGCCAACGCCCGCATGAACCGGTCGCGAAATTCGTCGCGCTCGGCCTCCAGCGCCTCAATCTGCGCCTTCCAGTCGGCATCGAAATCGGGCTGTTCGTTCTCAAGCGCGCTCAGCACGTCGATTTGCTCGTCGCCCGGCATATCGCCGGGAATCCCCGCGCCCAGTTCCATTTCCGGCATTGTCGGTTTCTTCTGCTCGTCGTTCATCCGTCTTCCCTTTACCCCCGGTCGGCGATCAGGCGCCCGACCAGTTGCGCCGTGTAGTCCACGATCGGAACGATCCGGCCATAGTTCAGCCGGGTCGGCCCGATCACGCCCACTGCGCCGATAATCTTACGGTCAGAGTTCATATATGGAGACACCACCAAAGAGGAACCCGAAAGTGAAAAAAGCTTGTTTTCGGAGCCGATGAATATCCGGACACCCTCGCCTTTCTCGGTCAGTTCCAGGAAGTCGGCGATGTCGCGCTTGCGCTCGAGGTCGTCAAACAGGACACGGATGCGCTCGAGGTTTTCCGCCTCGTCCTCCAGCCCCAGCAGGTTGGCGCGGCCCCGCACGATCAAGCGCTCATAGGGGCCGCCTTCGTTTTCCCACACAGCCAGCCCGCTTTCGACCAGGTCGCGGGCCAGGACGTCTAACTCGCGCCGGCGATGGCTGATCTCGGTCTCGAAGCTGCGGCGCAGGTCCCCCACCGTCTTGCCCTCGGCCAGGGCATTCAGGAAATTCGCCGCCTCGCGCATCGAGGACGGGGTTTGTCCGGGCGGCGGCGTGAAGACGCGGTTTTCCACGTGGCCATCTGCAAAGACCAGCACGACCAGCGCACGGTCGGGCGAGAGCGACACGAACTCGATGTGCTTGATCGGCGCTTCGTGCTTTGGCGTCAGCACCAGGCTGGCGCCCTTCGTCAGCCCCGACAGCGCCGATCCGATATCGTCCAGCATCGCGGTGATATCGCGTTCGTTCGATCCCAGCGTCGATTCGATCTTTTGCCGGTCGGCATCCTCCAGCTCACCGGTTTCCAACAGGCTGTCGACGAATATCCGCAGGCCCTGCTGAGTTGGAACGCGGCCTGCGGACACGTGAGGCGAATCGAGCAGACCCATGAATTCGAGATCCTGCATCACGTTTCGCACGGTGGCGGCTGAAACCTTTTCGGTCATGCTGCGCGTCAGCGTGCGCGAGCCCACGGGCTCTCCGGTCTCCAGGTAGCTTTCGACCACGCGCCGAAAGACCTCTCGGCTGCGTTCGGTCAATTCGCCGTGGAATTTCGAGGCTTCTTTCATCTCACCCGGATCCGGAAAGCACTGCGTAATAAAGGCCGTGCCGCGGCGAAGGTCAATCGGGGTTGCGCTGTGTTGCAGGGCGGGCATATGTCTCGCGGCATCTTCTCGGAAAGGAACCCCATGCGACCCTCTGGCCGACAGCTTGACGAAATGCGACCGGTGTCCATCGAGACGGGCGTCACCCGCCATGCCGAGGGGTCCTGCCTGATCAAATGCGGCGACACGCACGTCCTGTGCACCGCTTCGCTGGAGGAACGCGTGCCGCCGTTTCTGAAGAATACCGGGCTGGGCTGGGTCACGGCGGAATACGGCATGCTGCCGCGCGCGACGACGACGCGGATGCGGCGCGAGGCAAAGAACGGGCAGACCGGGCGAACGCAGGAAATCCAGCGCCTGATCGGCCGTTCGCTGCGCGCCGGTATCGACCGGGTCGCGCTGGGTGAACGCCAGATCACCATCGATTGCGACGTGATCCAGGCCGATGGCGGCACCCGCTGCGCCGCGATCACCGGCGGCTGGGTGGCGCTGCGGCTGGCGGTGAACAAGCTGATGAAGGCCGGAGATGTGATCACAGACCCAGTGACCGACCACATCGCGGCGGTCAGTTGCGGGATTTACGCGGGCCAGTCCGTGCTTGATCTCGATTACCCCGAGGATAGCGAGGCCGGCGTCGACGGAAATTTTGTGATCACAGGATCGGGCCGGCTTGTCGAGGTCCAGACGTCCGCCGAGGGCGCGACATTTTCACGTGACGACATGGCGCAACTGCTTGATCTTGCAACGAAAGGGGTTGAAGCGCTGAAATCGACCCAGCAAGAGGCGGTCGGCTAATGCGCCGCTTCGACGGCGACAGGCTGGTCATCGCTTCGCATAATGCCGGCAAGGTGCGCGAGATCGGCGAATTGATGCGGCCGTTCGGCGTCGCGGTTTTTTCGGCGGGCGACCTCGACCTCGCCGAGCCGGAAGAAACCGAGGACACGTTTGCCGGCAATGCGCGGATCAAGGCGCATTTCGCCGCGCGCCACAGCGGGCTTCCCGCCCTGTCCGATGACAGCGGCATCCAGGTCGACGCGCTGGGCGGGGCGCCCGGGGTCCATACCGCG
>JAHELH010000366.1 GCA_024644285.1 Paracoccaceae bacterium
CCTGGTGGGAGGCGGCTGAGATGCCAACCGAGATCCTGATGCCTGCGCTCAGCCCGACGATGGAGGATGGAACGCTCGCGAAATGGCTGGTCAAGGAAGGCGATACGGTTCAATCCGGCGATCTCCTGGCCGAGATCGAGACCGACAAGGCGGTGATGGAGTTCGAGGCGGTCGACGAGGGCGTGATCGGCAAGCTGCTGGTGCCCGAGGGCAGCCAGGGCGTGAAGGTCAACACACCGATCGCCGTCCTGCTGGCAGAAGGGGAAAACGCCGAGGATATGGGGAAAAACGCGCCCGCGCCCGCGGAGCCTGAAACGCGGACGAAGGAAGCCGAGCCCAGGCCGGAACCGAAGCCAGTAAGTGCCCGGCCTGCCAGGCTTGCCGAACCCGAGAAGGGCGACCGCATCTTCGCCTCGCCCCTCGCCCGGCGCATCGCCGCCGACAAGGGGCTGGACCTTGCCGCGATCAAGGGCTCCGGCCCGCGCGGCCGCATCGTCAAGGCGGATGTCGAGGTGGCACGGCCGGATGCCGCTCCGACCGTAGGCGCAAAGCCGGCAACTCCCACCCTCGCCCCTGCCTCCGCCGAGGCGGTGCTGAAGGTCTATGCCGACCGCCCGCACGAGGAAATCCCGCTGGACGGCATGCGCAAGACGATCGCGGCGCGGCTAACAGAGGCCAAGCAGACCATCCCGCATTTCTATCTGCGCCGCGAAATTCTGCTCGATCCGCTTCTGGATTTCCGCGCCGAACTGAACCGGCAACTCGCCGCGCGCGACATCAAGATTTCCGTCAACGATTTCATCATCAAGGCCTGCGCCCTGGCGCTGCAGCAAGTGCCCGCCGCCAATGCCGTCTGGGCCGGCGACCGCATCCTGAAGCTCACGCCGTCCGACGTCGCCGTCGCCGTCGCCATCGAGGGCGGACTGTTCACACCGGTCCTGAAGGACGCGGAGACCAAGAGCCTGTCGCAATTGTCGTTGGAAATGAAGGATCTCGCCGCTCGGGCCCGCGACCGCAAGCTCGCGCCGCACGAATACCAGGGTGGCAGTCTCGCGATCTCCAACCTTGGCATGTACGGCATCGACAGCTTCGACGCCGTCATCAACCCGCCGCACGGCGCGATCCTTGCGGTCGGCGCGGGCGTGAAGAAACCTGTGGTCACCGAAAACGGGGACATTGCCGCAGCGACGATCCTGTCGCTGACGTTATCGGTCGATCACAGGGTGATAGACGGCGCGCTCGGCGCGGAATTGCTTGCCGCGATCAAGGGCAACCTGGAAAACCCGATGGCGATGCTCGCCTGACAACCGTCAGCTTTCGTCGAACAGCTGGTCCATCATCACAGAAGGCTGCGCGCACCCCGCCTCGCCCACAATTCGCGCCGGAACGCCCGCGACGGTCTTCATCGGCGGGACGTCCTCCAGCACCACAGAGCCGGCCGCGATGCGGCTGCAATGGCCCACCTTGATATTGCCCAGAACCTTGGCTCCGGCCCCGATCAGCACGCCGTCGCCGATGGTCGGATGCCGCTGGTGGTCCTCTTTGCCGGTACCACCCAGTGTCACCGAATGCAGCATCGAGACGTTGTCGCCGACCCGCGCCGTCTCGCCGATCACGATGGAATGGGCATGGTCGATCATGATGCCCTTGCCCATCCGGGCCGCGGGATGGATATCGACCCCGAAGACCTCGCTGACGCGCATCTGGAAGAAATACGCCATGTCGGCGCGGCCCTGCCGCCACAGCCAGTGGCCGATCCGGTACGACTGAACCGCCTGGTAGCCCTTGAAGTAGAGAACCGGCTGCAACAGTCGATGGCAGGCGGGATCGCGTTCGTAGACCGCCACCAGGTCGGCCCGCGCCGCCGCGCCAAGCGAAGGATCGCTGCCGAACGCCTCTTCGGCAATCTCACGCAGGATCTGCTCGGACATCTCGCCGGAAGCCAGCTTGAGGGAAATCCGGAAGGACAAGGCGCGCTCCAGCGTCGGGTGATGCAGAATGCTGGAATGGATGAGCCCGCCCAACAGCGGCTCCTTCTCAACTGCCGCCTCGGCTTCCGACTTGATCCGCGACCAGACCGGATCCAATTCGGCAAGTTGCGCGCGCGTTTCCGCCATCGGACTTTCCTCTCTACCTCGCCCCACATACAACAAATAGGTGTGCCGGGCAAAGGACAATAGAGGCACGCAGGAGAAATCGCGATGAACGCCAAAGAGATAGAAGACTTTCGCAAGATATTGCGCGCCCGGCTCGAGCAACTCGTGACCGAGGACGACCTCGGCCGAGAAGGGCAAAAGACGGTCACCCTCGACCAGCAATCGGTTGGCCGGCTCAGCCGGATGGACGCGATGCAGCAGCAGGCGATGGCCAAGGCGATCAGCGCCCGGCGCGCCCAGATGCGTGCCCGTCTCACCGCCGCCTTGAAGCGGATCGAAGACGGGGAATTCGGCTATTGCGTCCA
>JAHELH010000367.1 GCA_024644285.1 Paracoccaceae bacterium
ATCCGATCTACGGGCCGAAGAACACCGGGCCGCACGCCGCCGACCGGATGTATGTCGCGCTGTTCCGCAAAGCGTGAGGGCCCGGCGGCCTAGTGCGCGTAATCGGACCCTTCGCTGTCCAGGATCGCCTTCAGCTCCGCCAGGTGGCGCACGTCCTGCTCGGGATAGGCCTCGATCTCGGCGGCGGTCTTCTCGGCGATCTCGTCCGGCAGCACCCGCAGCTTCTGGCCGGTCTGCAGGGCGCGGATATAGGTCTCGGCGGCGCGCTCGAAATAGAACATCCGGTTGAAGGTGTCGGCCACGCTGTCGCCGATGACCATGATGCCGTGGTTGCCCATGATCATCACCTTCTTCCTGGGGTCGTCGAACAGTCGCGCGCAGCGCTCGCCCTCTTCCTCGAAGGCCAGTCCGCCGTACTGCTCGTCTATGACGGTGCGGTTGAAGAACATCGCGCAGGTCTGGTCGATCGGCGGCAGGCGGCTGTCGGCGAGGCTCGCCAGCACCGTGGCATGGACCGAGTGCACATGCATCGCGCAGCGGGCATGCGGGCAAAGCCGGTGCAGCGCGCCGTGCAGGCCCCAGGCGGTGGGGTCGGGGGCAATCGGGCCTTCCAGTGTCTCGGGATCGTTCGCATCGATCAGCAACAGGTCTGAGGCGCGAATGCGGGCGAAATGCATCTGGTTCGGGTTCATCAGGAACTGCCTGCCGTCGTCGTTGACGGCGAGCGAGAAATGGTTCGCCACCGCCTCGTGCATGTTCAGCCGGGCGGTCCAACGGAAGGCGGCGGCGAGGTCGACGCGCTCTTGCCAGTGGTCGATGTTCGGGCGGATACGGCGGGCTTCCATGGCGAAATCCTTCGTTGGCTGCCCGGCCAGCGTGTCGCACCCGCCGCGCGCCGTCAATCGGCGCAAGGCTCCTTCATCTGGCCGAAAATACCTCGGGGGTTTGGGGGCTGGCCCCCAATCGGTCGCCGCGCAATGCGCGGCGAAACCCTCAGGCGGTCAGCCCCTCGGGCTCGCGCAGCCCGTTCGCCCGGCAGCAGGCGGTGAGCGTATTGGCCAGCAGGCAGGCGATGGTCATCGGGCCGACGCCGCCCGGCACCGGCGTGATCGCGCCCGCCACCTGCGCGGCGCTGTCGAAATCGACGTCGCCGACCAGGCGGGTATTGCCGGCGCCCTTCTCCGGCGCGTCGACCCGGTTGATGCCGACGTCGATCACCGTCGCGCCGGGCTTGATCCAGTCGCCCTTGACCATCTGCGGCCGCCCGACTGCCGCGATCACGATATCGGCGCGGCGCACCACGTCGGCGAGGTCCTTCGTCCGGCTGTGGCAGACCGTCACCGTGCAGCTGTCGCCGAGCAGAAGGTGGAACATCGGCTTGCCGACGATGTTCGACCGGCCCACGACCACCGCGTCCTTTCCGGAAAGCGAGCCGAGGTGGTCGCGCAGCATCATCAGGCATCCCAAAGGCGTGCAGGGGACCATCGACTTCTGCCCGGTGCCCAGAAGGCCGACGTTCGAGATGTGGAAGCCGTCGACATCCTTGGCCGGATCGATGGCGTTGATCACCAGATCGCTGTTCATGTGGTCCGGCAGCGGCAGCTGCACCAGGATGCCATGCACCGCGGGATCGGCGTTCAGCCGGCCGATCAGCGCCAGCAGGTCGGCCTCGGAGGTGTCGGCATCGAGCTTGTGTTCGAAGCTTGCCATGCCGACCTCGATCGTCATCTTGCCCTTGGAGCGGACATAGACCTGGCTGGCGGGATCCTCGCCGACCAGCACGACGGCCAGTCCCGGCGTGATGCCGTGGTCCGACTTCAGCGCCGAGACATGGTCCGCCACTTGCTCGCGGACCCTGGCCGCGAACGCCTTTCCGTCGATGATCTGCGCCGTCATGTCGCCCCCGTTCTTCCCGCGCCCCTATCTGTCCGAAATTCGCCGCGTCGCCAATGCGGAAACGACGCCGCGCGGAACGTGTCCGACATCGGGTTGCGGAATGGCAGGTCGCGGGGGCGGGTTCCGGGCTAGTTCAGCCAGGTGCGGTAGTCGCTGACCAGCAGGTGCGTCGGCGCCTCGTCCTCTTCGATATCGGCGAAGCGGCCGATGGGCTCGCGGAAGATGTTGTCGGTCTCGTCGTCGTTGACGGTCGAGACCTCGCCGATCAGCACGTCGCCGCCATCGCCCCAGAAAGCGTGCCAGTCGCCGGGCATCAGGGTGACGCTTTCGCCCGGGGCGAGCCGCAGCTTTTCGCCGGGGCCGAAATCGCGGCGGATGCCATCGCACCAGACGGTGCCGCCGCGGTCCTCGGCGAACCGGCCCTCTTCGTCCGAGCCGTAGAGCTGCACCACCAGCGTCGCGCCGCCGCGGTTGATGATGTCCTCGGCCTTGATGATGTGGGTGTGCATCGGCGACAGCTGATCCTGTTTCGAGATCAGCAGCTTCT
>JAHELH010000368.1 GCA_024644285.1 Paracoccaceae bacterium
GCGATGGACAAGTTCGCCGAACTTCTGGCCGAAAAGACCGATGGCGAGATCACCCTGCAGATGTTCCACGGCGGAACGCTGGGCAGCCAGCCGGACGCCATCGAGCAGGTGCGCCTGGGCGGCCTTGAGATCGGCAACTTCAACCTCGGCCCCATCGGACCGATCGCGGCCGAAGCAAACGTCGTCTCGCTGCCGTTCATTTTCAAGGACGTGCCGCACATGTTCCGGGTTCTGAACGGCGAGGGCGGCCAGAAGATCGCCGAAGGCATGGCCGCCAAGGGGCTTGTGCCGCTGGCATGGTACGACGCCGGCGCGCGGTCGTTCTACAACGGCACCAAGCCGATCAATACGCCCGCCGACGTGACCGGCATGAAGGTGCGGGTCATGAACAACGATCTCTATTCGGGCATGATTTCGCAGCTTGGCGGCAACCCGTCGCCGATGGCCTTCGCCGAGGTCTACCAATCGCTGAAGACCGGCGTCGTGGACGGTGCGGAAAACAACTGGCCGTCCTATGAATCGACCGGTCATTTCGAGGTTGCCGGCTACTATTCGCTGAGCCAGCACCTGATCATCCCGGAATGCCTGTGCATCAACGCCGATGTCTACAATGCGCTGACCGACGAGCAGAAGGCGGCGGTCAAGGAGGCAGCGGTCGAATCGGCCGAGCTTCAGCGCCAGCTGTGGTCCGACCGCGAGGCCGCCAGCCGCGCGATGGTCGAAAAGGCCGGCGTGATGACCAACGAGATCGCCGACAAGGGGCCGTTCCAGGAGGCGATGGCTCCGGTCTACGAGTCCTATCTGGCCGCCAATCCCGACCTGCGCCCGTTGGTCGAGCTGATCCAGGCGACGGACTGATCCGCGCTCCAATCCTGGTGCCCGTTCGCTGGTGGACGGGCACCACCCCTTCTCAGGCAGCACCATGGATGTAGATCAGCCTCGACAGGATGCGCCCGCCTGGCTTGCGCGCATGGATGCCGTCCTCGACGCCATCGCCCTGGTCTGCCGGATCCTGACCGGCGTTTCGCTGGTAGTGCTGACCGTCATTTTTGGCTGGCTGGTGTTTGGCCGCTATGTGCTGAACGCCACGCCCACATGGGTGGAACAGGCGGCTTTGCTGCTGGTCATGGTCATTGCCTTCATCGGCGCGGCGGTGGGCATTCACGACAACACGCACCTTTCGGTCGTGGCGCTGCGCACGGCTGTCTCGTCGCGCATCCGCATGGTTTTCGTGATCCTCACGGACCTGCTGCTGCTGGGGTTCGGCGGCCTGATGCTGCTCTACGGCGCCCGGCTGACGATGTTCAAATGGGGCTCGATGATCCCCCTGATCCAATTGCCCGAGGGCCTGCGGTCGCTGCCGCTGACCATTGGCGGCGGTCTGATCCTGCTGTTCACCATCGGCCATCTGCTACGGCTTGCGGTGGGCCGCGACACGCGCAGCGACATCATTCAATAGGAACCGGGCGTCATGGGAATTTTCGTTCTGCTGGGGATGTTCGCGCTGTGCGTGGCCATCGGCGCGCCGGTAGCCTTCGCGCTGGGCATCGCGGCCATCGCGGCGTTCTGGTTCGAGGGCCTGCCGCTGATGATCGGCTTCCAGCGCATCATCTCGGGCATCAACGTCTTTTCGCTGATGGCGATCCCGTTCTTCATCTTCGCCGGAGAGCTGATGTTCCACGGCGGCATCGCGATGCGGCTGGTGCGGTTCGCCTCGGCGGCGGTTGGTGCGGTGCGCGGCGGCCTGGGGATCGTCAACGTGTTTTCGTCGATGCTGTTCGGCGGCATCTCGGGCTCGGCGGTGGCGGATATCTCGGCGCTGGGCTCGATCCTGATCCCGGTCATGAAGGAAAAGGGCTATGACGCCGATTACGCGGTGAACGTCACGGTCACGTCGTCGATCGCGGGCATCGTCATTCCGCCCAGCCACAACATGATCATCTTCGCCATAGCTGCAGGCGGCGGCATCTCGATTTCCAAGCTGTTCCTGGCGGGCGTCGTGCCGGGCATCCTGATGTGCGTCTGCCTGGCGGTCGCCGCCTACATCGTGGCGGTGCGCCGTGGCTACCGGGCCGAGGTGTTCCCGGGGTGGAGCGCCCTGGCGCTAAGCTTCGTGGCCGCGATACCCGGTCTTTTCACTGCCGTCATCATCGTCGGCGGCGTGCTTTCGGGCGTTTTCACCGTCACCGAATCCGGGGCCTTTGGCGCGATCTACGCCTTCCTCGTGACCCTGCTGGTCTACCGCAGCATCACCTGGGAAAATTTCCGCACCGCGGTGATGAGTTCGGTCCGCACCACGGCGATGGTGATGATCCTGATCGCCTGCGCCGGGGCCTTCGCCTATATGCTGACCTTCTACCGGGTGCCGGACAAGACCGTGGCGCTGCTGACCGGGCTGACCGAGAACCCGATCATGATCCTGCTGTTGATCAACGCCGTT
>JAHELH010000073.1 GCA_024644285.1 Paracoccaceae bacterium
TGATCGTCCAACTGCCGGCGCGCCGCGGCAAAGCTGTCTCGAATCGCGACCCTGACATTTTCGTGGGCGTCCAGGTCGCCCGGCTTGCGATTGACGATGATGACCCCGCCCGGCACTTCCAGCTCGACCGCGACCTGGAACAGGTGGCCTTTCTGTCCGCGCTTGTCGCGTTTCTCGACCGTTACGCGGCAAGAAGTGATGCGCTGATACGACCGCTCCAGCGCGCTGATCTTCTTCTCTATCAGGTTGGCCAGCGACGGGGTGGCGTCAATGCCGCGAAAGACGACCTGCGGGTCGGTCTGCATTCTAGATGTCCTTGTTCCGCATCTTGCCTCAGATACGCACGCGGGATGCCGGGGCTCCATGATCTGCGTCAATCCGACTTTTGCGCCGAGTGATCCAAGTCAAGGCGGAGGCGTGGAAAACGTGGCTTGGTTTCTATCGAGGAGGATGAAGAGATGAGTGCACTTGGCCTGAAAATCATCGACGAATCCGTTCAGTCAGCCAATGTCTGGATCAACGACGTGGACTACCGAACAGGCTGGGACCACAAGCAGCGTGCCTATCGGCTATTGCGGTCGGTGCTGCATGTGTTGCGCGATCACCTAAGCGTCGACGAGACGGCGCAACTGGCCGCACAGATGCCGATCCTGGTACGCGGGATATTCTATGAAGGCTGGAATCCATCGAAATGCCCGGCCCGCATGCGCAGCCGGGACGAGTTCATCGAACGGGTTCAGGCGGATTTCAAGACCGACCCGCTGGGCGACGCGCCGGCCGCGATCGCGGCGGTCATGGATGTCCTGGACGGCCGCATCTCGGAGGGCGAAATGAAGGACGTCAGGCACGCGTTCTCCGAGGAGATCAGAGAGCTGTTCTGACCCGTCTCGTCCCGGAAGGAGACCGGCGCCATCAGCCTTTTGGCAGCAATTCCTTGACTTTGGAGGCGGCGGCCTCGGCGGTGATGCCGAATTTCTCGAACAGGGTTTCCGCGGGGGCGGAGGCGCCGAAGCTATCCATGCCGATGAAACCCGCCTTGGCCTCGCGGCCGCGCTCGCCCATGAGCCAGCGGTCCCAGCCCTGGCGCACGCCGGCCTCGATGGCGACGCGGACCGGACCGCCGGGCAGAACGCGGCGGCGGACCTTTTCGTCCTGCGCCTCGAACAATTCCCAGCACGGCATCGAGACCACGCGGGTGCCGATGCCCTCGGCCTGCAGCATCTCGCGCGCCTTCAGCGCCACCGAGACCTCCGATCCGGTGGCGATCAGGATCGCCTGGCGCTTGCCTTCCGCCTCGGCCAGCACGTAGGCGCCCTGCGCCGTGAGGTTCTTGGTCTTGTGCTCGGTCCGCACTGTTGGAATCCCCTGACGGGTCAGCGACAGGACCGACGGCGTCTTGGTGCTCGACAGCGCCAGTTCCCAGGCTTCCGCGGTCTCGACCGCGTCCGCCGGACGGAACACGTTCATGTTCGGTGTCGCGCGCAGCATGGCCAGGTGTTCGACCGGCTGGTGGGTCGGGCCGTCCTCGCCCAGTCCGATGCTGTCATGAGTGTAGACATAGACCGGGGCCACGCCCATCAGCGCCGACAGCCGCATCGCGGCGCGGGCGTAGTCCGTGAAGCACATGAAGGTGCCGCCATAGGGTTTCACTCCGCCATGCAGCGCCATGCCATTCAACGCCGCCGCCATGCCGTGTTCGCGGATGCCGAAATGGATGTAGCGGCCCTTGCGGTTGTCGGGCTCGAAGACGCCCATATCGGCGGTCTTGGTGTTGTTCGAGCCGGTGAGGTCGGCCGAACCGCCCACGGTTTCCGGCATGATCGGGTTGATCACGCCAAGCGCCTTTTCGCTGGCCGAGCGCGTCGCCATCTTCGGTGCGCTTTCCGAGATCTCTTTCTTGAAGCGCTTGATCGCGGCAGAGAGTTTCTTCGGCGCCTCGCCTGCCAATTCGCGGCGGAATTGGTCCTGGCGCGAGTCCGAGAGATTTTCGAACCGTTCGCCCCAGGCGACGCGGGCGGCGGTGCCCCTTAGCCCGATCTCTTCCCAGGCGGCCTTGATGTCGGCGGGAATGGTGAAGGCGGGGTGGTCCCAGCCGTAAAGCTTCTTGGCTTCGGCGATCACCGTTGGGTCGGTCACCGCGCCGTGGCCCTTGGCGGTGTCCTGCGCGGCGGTGCCCCAGGCGATATGGGTGCGGCAGGCGATCATCGCCGGCTTGTGGGTGGCCTTGGCCTCGGCGATGGCGCGTTCGATGTCGTCGGGGTCGTGGCCGTCGCATTCGTGGGTCGACCAGCCGGCCGCGTTGAAGCGCTTGGTCTGGTCGGTGATGTCGGCCAGCCCGACCTTGCCGTCGATGGTGATGTTGTTGTTGTCCCAGAAGACGATCAGTTTCTCGAGCTTCTGCATGCCGGCCAGGCCGATCGCCTCGTGGCTGACGCCCTCCATCAGGCAGCCGTCGCCGGCGAAGACATAGGTATGATGGTCGACGATCTTCTTGCCGTAGCGCGCCCGCAGCACCTCCTCGGCGATGGCAAAGCCCACCGCGTTGGCCAGCCCCTGGCCCAGCGGTCCCGTGGTGGTCTCGATCCCCTTGGCATGGCCGTATTCCGGGTGGCCCGCGGTGATCGAGCCCCACTGCCGGAAATCCTTGATCTGCTGCAGCGTCATGTCCTCGTAGCCGGTGAGGTACAGAAGCGAATAGAGCAGCATCGAGCCGTGGCCGTTCGACAGGATGAAGCGGTCGCGGTCGGGCCAGTCGGGATCGGAGGCGTCGAATTTCAGGTGGTTCTGAAACAGCACCGTGGCGATGTCCGCCATGCCGACGGGCATGCCCGTATGGCCTGAATTGGCGGCCGCCACGGCGTCGAGCGCCAGGGTGCGGATCGCTGCGGCTTTCATCCAGTGCTCGGGGTGCTTGGCTTTCAGATCCGAAATGTCCATCGGGCACGCGTCCTTCGTGGTGGGGCCATGTTGCGGGCGTGATACCAGTGTGGCAGGGAAGATCAAGCGCGCGCGGAGGACCGGCCCCGGGAAACGGGGGCGCAATCCCCGCGGGCGTTGGGTAAGATCGTTTGACAAGGGGCCGCGGATCCGATTCGCCCATGACGGATCGCAACTGGGCCGGAAGATTGGGGGACGAGCGATGAGTGAACTCGCGGAGCTGGAGCGGCGGATCGCCGACGCGCTGGACCGGATCGGCGCCGGGATCGAGAAGATCGATACTTCGGCGCCGGAACCGGTCGTGGACGAGGCGCAGGTGGCCGAGCTGACCGAGGCGCTGGAGGCCGAAAGGACGGCCAATGTGCAACTGGAGGAGCGGCTGAAAACCCTGCGCCGCCAGTCCGAGGCGCGGATCAAGGAGCTTGAGGACGAGGCCGGAGACCTGAAAGCGGCCGCGGCCGAAACCGCCGAGCAATTGCGCCAGGCCCGCCACGAACTTCAAGCTGCACGGCAGGCCGCCGCCAACGGTCCCGACATCGACGCGCTGGAGGCGGAGCTGAACGGGTTGCGCAAGGTGCGCGACGCCGACCGCGCCGAACTCGACGACATACTCGCCAGCCTGAAACCGCTGATGGAGGACCGGACCAATGCCTGAAGTCAGCGTGAAGATCGGAGGCCGTGATTTTGCCGTCGCCTGCCAGGAAGGCGAGGAGCACTACCTCCATGCCGCCGCAGCCATGCTGGACGCCGAAGCCTCGGCCCTGACGGCGCAGATCGGCCGGCTGCCAGAGGCGCGGATGCTGCTGATGGCGGGGCTGATGCTGGCCGACAAATCGGCGGGCATGGAAGAACAGCTGCGCCAGGCAGAGCAAAAGCTGGCGGCGCAGGAGGCCCAGCTCGAGACGGCGCACGGCGCCCCGCGGCCAGAGCCCGAGCGGATCGAGGTGCCGGTGATCCCCGACAGCGTCACCGACAGCATGGCCGAAATTGCTGCCCGCGCCGAGTCGCTGGCCGCGGCGGTCGAGGACAAAGTACAGGCGCAGGCTCAGGCATAGGCCTGGCCCAAGCTAGACGCGCCGGCGGATCGACCGCCGGCGGATGTTCAGCTATTGGCTTCGCGGATCTTTTCGGCGGCGTCCTTGTCGTAGGTCACGCCCTTGTCATCGAACAGCTGATCCAGTTCGCCCGACAGGGTCATCTCGGTGACGATGTCGCAGCCACCGACGAATTCGCCCTTGACGTAAAGCTGCGGAACCGTCGGCCAGTCCGAATAGTCCTTGATGCCCTGGCGGATGGCGTCGTCCTCCAGAACATTCACGTCGGCGAACTCGACGCCCATGAAGTTCAGCACGCCCGCCACGCGGGACGAAAACCCGCATTGCGGCATCGCCTTGGTGCCCTTCATGAACAAAACGACATCGTTTCCGGTGACGGTTTCTTTGATCTGGTCTTGCGCGGTCATGGTCTTGTCCTTTGCAGGCTCGCGGCCGGTGCCGAGAGCGTTTATCGCGTCGGCCGCCAATTCGTTCGGGTCGTTCATTCCGGTGCCTTCGTGGTCAGCGCCAGCGCGTGCAATTCGCCGGCAGGGCCGTCCATCTTGCCCTTGAGCGCGGCATAGACGGCGCGCTGCTGCTGGACCCTGTTCTGCCCGCGGAAACTCTCGTCGATAACCTCCGCCGCATAGTGATTTCCATCGCCTGCCAGATCGGTGATCGTGACCTTCGCGTCCGGAAAGGCGGCGCGGATCAGGTCTTCGATTTGGCGGGCTTCCATCGCCATGCGGATGTCCTTTGCTGGTGCGACAGATGTAGGCGCGCGCGCAAGCGTGCGCAAGTCAGTGGATGGAGCGGCCGAAGAGCAGGGCGGCGCCACCCCGAATTCGCGCCCGAAAGGCAGGCGGTGTGTTCAACCCAGCTGTGCCTCGAAGCGCGAGCGATAGACCGTCGCCAGGTCAGGCAGCGCGACCGAGAAAGCGCCGAAGGCGACGGTCTTGCCGCCGAACGCTCCGACCCTGGCCATCGGCAGTCCGGCTCTGTCCGCGGCGTCCAGCAGGGTCCGGGCCGCGTCCGGACGGCAGGCGATCAGATAGCGCGCCTGGTCTTCTCCGAAGAGCATCGCCAGATCGGCGCTGTCGAGGGCGACGCCGGTGCCCGCGGCCTCGGCCAGTTCGAAGGCGGCGAGCGCCAGTCCGCCGTCGGACAAATCAGAGCAGGCGGCGATCGAAGGGGCGTATTCAAGGATGAATTCGCCGTGGGCGCGCTCGGCGTCCAGGTCGACGGGGGGCGCATCGCCCTCTTCCCGCCCCATGGCTTCGGCCAGAAGGGCGGACTGGCCGAGATGGCCACGCGTTTTGCCCAGCAGCAGGGCCACGTCACCCTCGCGGGCGGGCCCGGAAATCCGCTTTGCGGCCTCCGAAATCAGGCCAACTGCGCCGATGGTGGGGGTCGGCAGGATGGCCTGGCCGTCGGTCTCGTTGTAGAGCGAGACGTTGCCGGACACGATGGGCATGTCGAGCGCCTTGCAGGCGGCGCCGATCCCCTTCACCGCGCCGACGAACTGGCCCATGATCTCGGGCTTTTCGGGGTTGCCGAAATTGAGATTGTCGGTTGTGGCCAGTGGCCGCGCGCCGGCGGCGACAAGGTTGCGGTAGGCCTCGGCGACGGCCTGCTTGCCGCCTTCTTCGGGGTTCGCCTTGACGTAGCGCGGGGTGACGTCGCTGGTGAAGGCGAGCAGCTTTTCGGTGCCGTGCACCCGGATCACCCCGGCGCCGAAGCCCGGGGGCTGCACCGTGTCGGCCATCACCTGGGTGTCGTATTGCTGGTAGACCCACTGCTTCGCGGCATAGTTCGGCGAAGCGATCAGCGCCTTGAGCCCCTCGATCGGGTCGATACCGAGTGTGCCTACGTCGATCTGGCCGGGTACAGGGGGCGTCAGCTCATAGGGCCGGTCGTATTCCGGCGCGCTCGAGGACAGTTTCGACAAGGGCAGGTCGGCCTTCACCGCGTTGCCGTGCAGGATCAGGAACCGGTCCTCGGGAATGGTTTCGCCGACGATGGCAAAATCCAGATCCCATTTCTCGAACACCGCGCGCGCCTCGGCCTCCAGGTCCGGCTTCAGCACCATGAGCATGCGCTCCTGGCTTTCGGACAGCATCATCTCGTAGGCGGTCATGCCGTCTTCGCGCTGCGGAACGTGGTCCAGCGTCAGCTTGATGCCGAGGCCTCCCTTGTCGCCCATCTCGACGGCCGAGCAGGTCAGGCCGGCCGCGCCCATGTCCTGGATCGAGATCACAGCACCTGTGGCCATCAGTTCCAGGCAGGCCTCCATCAGCCGTTTTTCGGTGAACGGGTCGCCGACCTGCACCGTGGGGCGCTTTTCCTCGATCGTGTCGTCGAATTCGGCGCTGGCCATGGTGGCGCCGCCGACCCCGTCGCGCCCGGTCTTGGCGCCGAGGTACACCACCGGCATGCCGACACCCGAAGCTGCCGAGTAGAAGATCTTGTCGGCATCGGCGAGGCCGGCTGCGAAGGCGTTGACCAGGCAATTGCCGTTATAGGCGCGGTGAAACCGCACCTCGCCGCCCACCGTTGGCACGCCGAAGCAGTTGCCATAGCCGCCGATGCCCTCGACGACGCCGTGCACAAGCTGGCGCGTCTTGGGATGCCCGACCTCGCCGAAGGACAGCGAGTTCATCGCCGCGATGGGCCGCGCGCCCATGGTGAACACGTCGCGCAGGATGCCGCCCACGCCGGTGGCCGCGCCCTGGTAGGGCTCGATATAGGAGGGATGGTTGTGGCTCTCCATCTTGAAGACCACCGCCTGGCCGTCGCCGATATCGACGACGCCCGCGTTCTCGCCCGGGCCGCAGATCACCTGCGGGCCCTCGGTTGGCAGGGTGCGCAGCCATTTCTTCGACGACTTGTAGGAACAATGCTCGTTCCACATCGCCGAGAAGATGCCAAGCTCGGTGAAGGTGGGCTCGCGCCCGATTAGCCCGAGGATGCGGGCATATTCATCGGGGCTCACGCCGTGGGCGGCAACCAAGTCTTCGGTGATCTCTGGTTCTTGCATCCCAGTCCCCTGCCTGCTCGGCGCTCTCATAGTGCAGGACGTCGCCGCGCGAAAGCGGCTTTGGCCGGGGAGGGACCGAGCCGGCAAGGTCGGTTCTGCAGCACTGACAGCGGCCCTGGCCGCTGGTGCGCCACCGAGGCGGCGGCTGCCATTTTTGTCGCCAATCAGGAAACAGTGATACGCCGAACGTATTCATCGTTGACGCGTGCAATGCGAACCGGCGTTGCGGATTTCTTCGGACCGGATAAGCCCTCGGACAACAAAAAAAGGGCCGAGCGCGAGGCTCGGCCCAGTCCAACAGGGAGGTAACACTCATGACGAGTTGCCTCATCAGTAAGCGTTGAGATGAAATTAGAGACCGGGGGTGTCCCAATCAAGCCTTATCGCGGAAGCGGGTTCTGCAATGCTGCCATGCAGCAACAGCATGCCGGGCGGCGAATCACTGCGCCGCGACGTCCTTCATCCGCTTGCGGTGGGCGATGATCTCTTCCATCACGAAGTCCCGAAACGCCTCTATCCTTTTGGAATTACGCAATTCTTCGGGGTAGGCAAGGAAGACGGGAACCTCGTTCGACTCGATCTCGGGCAGCACCCGTTCGATGTCCGGAAAGTCTTCGGTCACATAGTCCGGCAGCACCCCTATCCCTAAATTATTGAGGACTGCCTGCAACACTCCGTAGTAGTTATTCACCGTCAGAAGCGAGGCGACGTCGTGTTCCAGCAATTCCTGCACCAGCGATGCGCCCGCGGCGACCTGGAAGCTCGACGGGCTCTGGCAGATCAACCGGTGCTTGGCGATGTCCGACATGCGTTCCGGCCGCCCGTTTTCCTTCAGGTATCGCGGCGAGGCGTAGAGGCGCATCCGCACGCTCATCAGCCGGCGGCGGATCAGGTCGGCCTGGCTGGGTTCCTTCATGCGAATCGCGACGTCGGCCTCGCGCATCGGCAAATCCAGCACCCGCTCTTCCAGCATCAGGTCGATCTTCAGGTCGGGATGCTTGGCGTAGAGCGCCGGAAGGCGCGGGGCCAGCCAGAGGGTGCCGAATCCGGTGGTGGTGGTCACGCGCAGCTCGCCGAAGGTCTCTTCCTTGCTGTCGCGGATGCGCGCCTCGGCGGTGTCGAGGCGCCGGGCCATCGACGAGGTGGCGTCGAACAGCAACTCGCCCTGCTCGGTGAGAATCAGTCCGCGTGCGTGGCGGTGAAATAGCGTGGCGTTGAGCGATTCCTCCAGCGCCCGGATTTGCCGCGACACCGCCGATTGCGATAGATGCAGCGTGTCGCCGGCGTGAGTCAGAGATCCCGCATCGGCGACGGCGTGAAAGATTCTAAGCTTGTCCCAGTCCATGTTAGCGTTAGCCTTACCCGAAAACGGTCCATTTCGTACAGAAAGAACCGAGCGTTCAATTCCGCGCCGTCGTACCCAAATGACGTATTAATGAATTTGTAGGTCAGACGTTTTGACCTATAATGCAGCCATCGCCGCAAGGCTAGGGAAGGCTAGGGAGAGGGCTTTCGATGCGTCAGGATGTGTCGCTGCACGACCGTTTCGATCTGGAGAAGTCTCCGGTCCTGCTGAACGGGACGCAGGCGCTGGTGCGGCTGATGCTGATGCAAAAGGCGCGTGACCGGGCGGCGGGGCTGAACACGGCGGGCCTGGTGACGGGCTATCGCGGCTCGCCTCTCGGCGCCGTGGACCTGACGATGGTGCGGGCGCGCAAAGACCTCGAGGCTGCCGACATCACCTTTCAATACGGGCTGAACGAGGATCTGGCGGCCACCGCGCTCTGGGGCAGTCAGCAGGCCGAGCTGCGCGGCGAGGGCAAGTTCGACGGGGTCTTCGGCCTTTGGTACGGCAAGGGGCCGGGCGTCGACCGCTCCGGCGACGTGATGCGCCACGCCAACATGGCCGGGTCGTCGAAGCACGGCGGCGTTCTGATGGCGATGGGCGACGACCACACCGGCGAAAGCTCGACCACGCTGCACCAGTCCGACTGGGCGATGGTGGATGCCTATATCCCGGTCATTTCTCCGGCCGGCGTGCAGGAAATTCTCGATTACGGCCTCTATGGCTGGGCGCTCAGCCGGTTCGCTGGCGTCTGGGTCGGGCTGAAGACGATGAAGGACACCATCGAGGCGACCGCCGTGGTCGACGGGCGGCCCGACCGCATGTCGTTCGTTTTGCCAGAGTTCAAGATGCCCGAAGGCGGTCTCAATATCAGGCTGGGCGACAATCCCGTGGCTCAGGAAGCCCGGATGATCGACTACAAGCGCTTCGCCGCCGAAGCCTTCGCGCGGGCCAACAAGCTGGACCGCCGGGTCTGGGGCAAGCCGGGAGCGCAGATCGGGCTGGTCGCGGCGGGCAAGAACTGGCTCGACCTGGTGCACGCTCTGACGCTGCTGGGCATCGACGAAGGCGAGGCCGAGCGGCTGGGCATCACCACCTACAAGGTGGGCCAGACCTGGCCGCTGGACATGGATTCGTTTCACGAATGGGCGGAAGGCCTGGACCTGAT
>JAHELH010000369.1 GCA_024644285.1 Paracoccaceae bacterium
CGGGCCAGCGCGGCGACGGTCCGGTCAGCGCCGCCAGGTGCGTCTCGTAATCGAACCGCGGCACGGTGTCGTCGGGCTGCGGCTGCAGATAGGCCGCCAGGATGCGCCCGTTCGCCGCCGCCACAAGCTGCGGCATCCGCGCCCGGTCGATCAGGTTGGCCACCAGCGAGGTGATGAAGACGGTCTTGCCGGAGCGGCTCAGCCCGGTGACGCCCAGGCGGATCACCGGCTCGAAGAACGCCTCGCTGACCGCATTCCCCACCGCGCCCACGCCGCGCGTCAGGCCGTCTGCGATATCGCCGATGATCAAGAGGCCGGTCTCCTGCGCGTGGCTCCGCCCGATAGATAGGATCCGACCGGCGCGGGCACCAGTGCCAATCCGGCGCATGTTGCCTAAGCCGCGCCTGCGCAGTAAGGCCCGGGCCATGCCGCGCTACGCCCTCCATCTCGAATATCACGGCGGACCGTTTGCCGGCTGGCAGCGGCAAAGGAACCACCCGTCGGTGCAGGCGGCGGTCGAGGCGGCGCTGCGACGGCTGGAGCCGGAGATGCCGGGCATCGCCGCGGCCGGTCGCACCGATACCGGGGTGCACGCGACGGGCCAGGTGGCGCATTGCGACATGACGCGCGACTGGGACCCGTTCCGCCTGTCCGAGGCGGTGAACTACCATCTGAAACCGCATCCCGTCGCCGTGCTGGCCTGCGCGCGGGTCGGTGACGGCTTTCACGCCCGGTTCTCGGCGCAGGCCCGGCACTACCTTTACCGGATCATCTGCCGCCGCGCGCCGCTGACCCATGACCGCGGGCTGGCCTGGCGGGTGCCGCAAGCGCTTGATCGGGACGCGATGCGTCTTGCGGCGGCGCATCTCTTGGGCACCCACGACTTCACCACCTTCCGCGCGGCGGATTGCCAGGCGCAATCGCCGGTCAAGACGGTGGACGCGATCGAGATCGAGAGTGCCGGCGCCGAGTTGCGCATCGCGGTGCGCGCCCGCAGCTTCCTGCACAACCAGGTCCGCAGCTTCGTCGGCTCGCTGGAACGCGTCGGCGCCGGGGCCTGGTCGGCGGACGACCTGCGCGCGGCGCTCATGGCGCGCGACCGCGCCGCCTGCGGCCCGGTCGCGCCGCCGGACGGGCTGTACCTGACCCGCGTGGTCTACGACCCGGACCCATTTGCTGCGAAGAACTAGGGCCGGCGCCGACCGGGCCCTGCGGGCCGTCGACCGGCCATCGGGACAAGCGACACCGGACCGGGTAGTCAGACTGTCTGCGCTACCCGCGCCGCGGCCCGCGCCAGCTGTCCAGCCAGCGCCGCACCCGCCCGCGATGCTCTGCGGCGTGCTCGCCGACGCGCCCGTAGGCGTCCCCGGCATCCTCCAGCAGCGGGTCGATCGAGCGTTCGCGGAACTGTCGCCAGATCTTCACGACCCAGAAGATCGCAAACGCCAGCAGCAGCAGGATCACGATGTTCAGCCACGGGATCAGCGTCACGTCCGGCCCTTCGACCTGTTTCACGCCGACGGCGTTCGGGAAGATCGACAAGAACTCGTTGCGCCAGCCGTAATGCCGCACCGCCACCCAGACGGGATTGTCGCGCGTCGAACGCAGATCCGCCGCCTCGGTCTGCAGGTTCGAGGTGTCGAACTTGAGGTACGGCGGCCAGCCCCAGCCGGTATCCTCGTTGCGGTAGACCATCACCTTGCCGTTCGGCCGAACCGCCTGGATGAAAAACACGTCGCGGTTCGCCGCGTTGGGGTTGTTGCCCACGTCGGGCGAGGCCCAGAAGATCGAGTTCTCGCCGAAATCGATCCGCTTCTCGTAGGTATCGGCGATGCGCACGATGTCGCGCTGCGGCAGGGTGTAGTGGAAGAAGGCGAAGACCAGCAGCGCCAGCAGGGCCCACAACGTCCATTTCACATACCGCATCGCGCAATCCTCACAAGAAATTCGCCAGCAAAAGCGCCAGCAGCACCAAAAGCGGGATGATGTAGACCCCCCAGATCAGCTTGCGCCTGAGAGAGCCCTGATAGGCCGCCATCCCCGCCTCTATAAAGGCATCCCGGTCGCCGGTTTGAACCTCTTCGTCGAATTCCTTCTCCAGCTTCTCGCGCCGGACCGAGCGGGAATAGAGCGACACGACCACGTAAACCACCGTCAGCACGACGAAACCCAGGACCATCAGCCGGGCGATCTGAAAGATCATCGCTTGCCTCCCCTGACCGCGCCCCAGGGCCCGACCAGCTCGATCATCCGCTCCGCCGATTTCGGCGGGGCGGGCTCTTCCATGCCGGGCTCGGGCCCGAACAGGGCCGCGCGGGTGCCGGCCTTGTCCACCTGATACTCGGCGGCCAGGAAATCGGCAACATAGCCGCGCTTGATGTCGTCCCAGGTCTGGTACAGCCGGTAGAACAGCTGCTTGTGGCAGATGAA
>JAHELH010000370.1 GCA_024644285.1 Paracoccaceae bacterium
GGATTTTAAGTCCCCTGTGTCTACCATTCCACCACGCGGGCCCGGGCGGACCTTAGTGCAGGATCCGACGAAGTGAAATCGGCAAACGGGGCGGTTGCGGCGCCGGACGGGCATTGTCAGCATTGCCGCTTTACCGGGTTCAATTTTCCCCGATCGGGGATAACTTGGACGAAACACGAGATGGCGACGCGCTTTCGGGCGCGCCAACCAGGGGAACGCCGATGTCCGACCTCACTGCGCTGCGCGCCCGCATCGACGAGGCCAAGTATGCCGATGAAGACCGGGTGCTCGACGACCTGATCGCCCAGACCGATCTGTCCGAGGCCGACCGCGCCCGGATCGGCGCGCGTGCCGCGCAGTTGGTACGCGATATCCGCGGCAGCTCGCGCCCCGGGCTGATGGAGGTGTTTCTCGCTGAATACGGTCTGTCGACCGACGAGGGCATTGCGCTGATGTGCCTGGCCGAGGCGCTGCTGCGGGTGCCCGATGCCGAGACCATCGACGCGCTGATCGAGGACAAGATCGCGCCCAGCGACTGGGGCCGGCACCTGGGGCATTCCTCGTCCTCGCTGGTCAATGCCTCGACCTGGGCGCTGCTGCTGACCGGCCGGGTGCTGGACGACGAGCGCCCTGGCATCGCCGGCGCCCTACGCGCCGCGGTCAAGCGGCTGGGCGAGCCGGTGATCCGCACCGCGGTGGCGCGCGCGATGAAGGAAATGGGCCGGCAATTCGTGCTGGGCGAGACCATCCAGAGTGCGATGCAGCGCGCGCGGGAGATGGAAAAGAAGGGGTACACCTATTCCTACGACATGCTGGGCGAGGCCGCGCGCACCGAGACCGACGCGCTGCGCTATCACAAGGCCTATGCCGACGCGATCACCGCGATCTCGAAGGCCTGCCGGTCCGACGATGTGGCGAAGAACCCCGGCATTTCGGTCAAGCTGTCGGCGCTCTACCCGCGCTATGAAGAGGCGCAGCTTGCCGACGTGATGGCCGTGCTGGTGCCGCGGCTGAGCGAGCTGGTGCACATGGCGCATGCCGGCAATATGGGCTTCAACATCGACGCGGAAGAGGCCGACCGCCTGTCGCTGTCGCTGGACGTGATCGAGGCGGTGATCGGCGATCCCGAACTGGCCGGCTGGGACGGGTTCGGTGTGGTGGTGCAGGCCTACGGGCAGCGGGCGAGCCACGTGTTGGACTGGCTTCATGCTCTGGCGGGCAAGCTGGACCGGCGGTTCATGGTGCGGCTGGTCAAGGGCGCCTACTGGGACACCGAGATCAAGCATGCGCAGGTTCTGGGGGTGGACGGCTTCCCGGTCTTCACCCGCAAGCCCGCCACCGACATCAGCTACATCGCCAATGCCCGCAAGCTCCTGGCCATGACCGACCGCATCTATCCGCAATTCGCCACGCATAACGCGCATACCGCAGCGGCGATCCTGGAGATGGCCGGGGAGACGCGGGATTTCGAGTTCCAGAAGCTGCACGGAATGGGTGACCGATTGCACGAATTGCTGATGCAGGAGGGCGGTCTGCGCTGCCGCATCTATGCGCCGGTGGGCGCGCATCGCGATCTTCTGGCCTACCTGGTGCGGCGGCTTCTGGAGAACGGCGCGAATTCGTCCTTCGTCAACCAGATCGTCGACGAGGACGTGCCGCCCGAGATGGTCGCCGCCGATCCCTTCGAGGCCATCGCCAAAGCGCAGGTGAAGGTGCGGCGCGGCCCGGACCTGTTCCTGCCCGAGCGGCGCAACTCGGAGGGCTGGGACCTGGCGCACCGCCCGACGCTGGCCGCCATCGACGCGGCGCGGGCGCCATGGCGCGGGACGGTTTTCGAGGCCGGGCCGATCATCGCCGGAGAGGCCGCAGGCGGCGAGACGGTCGAGATGTGCAACCCGGCCGACCCGGACGATCTGGTGGGACGGGTACGCCAGGCGTCGGCGGCAGATGTCGAGCGCGCGCTGGCGGCGGCGCGGCGCTGGGAGGCGCCGGTGGCGGAACGCGCGGCGGTGCTGAACCGGGCCGCCGACCTCTACGAGGCGAACCACGGCAAGATCTTCGCGGTGCTGGCGCGCGAGGCGGGCAAGATGCTGCTAGACGCGACCGGCGAGCTCCGCGAGGCGGTGGACTTCCTGCGCTACTACGCGGCGCAAGCGCAGACGCTCGACCGCCCGGCGCAGGGCGTCTTCACCTGCATCTCTCCATGGAATTTCCCCTTGGCGATCTTCACCGGCCAGATCGCCGGGGCGCTGGCGACCGGCAACGCCGTGCTGGCGAAACCGGCCGAGCAGTCGCCGCTGATCGCCCATATCGCGGTGGGGCTGCTGCACGAGGCCGGCGTGCCGCGCGAGGCGCTGCAGCTTCTGCCCGGCGACGGGGCGACGGTGGGCGCGGCGCTGACCGGGGACGCGCGGGTG
>JAHELH010000371.1 GCA_024644285.1 Paracoccaceae bacterium
CCCGGGCGTCGCGGGGACCTTTTCCAGGCCCTCCCGCGCGGTCAGTGTCTCGCACGGCGCCAGAACCGTCAGGTCGGAAAGATACGCCAGATGCGCCATCAGGTCCTGGCGCCACAGCGGGTCGAGCCACACTGCGCCCTCGGCGTCGCGGTAGAACGGCACCGGTACGACCAGCAGGTAGCGCACGCCCAGGCGCCCGACGGGATTGCTGGCCGGGGTCTGTTCCGCCGCCGGGTTCGGTATCGGTCGATCGAACATTCGAAAGCTTTGCCCAATGGTGGTCCGATACGATTCTCCCGGTTGAACACCGCGGCGCAATCCCCGAAGCGGAAACAGATAATTTCCGTCCGGCCTTAAGACCGCGCCCGGGTTCTGATCTATAAATACCGGACATCCCAACCGCCGGCGAAAGCACCGGAAAGCGACGCGAGGATCATGGCGATACCCGACTTGATGCGGCTCGGCCGAGGCGAAGGTTACGGCGCGGGACCGTGGATCGTGCTGGCGCTTTTGCTGGGCGCTGTGCTGGCGCTGGCCGCGGCCCTGGCCTGGTCGAAACAGCACCGCGCCGCCCCCGCGCCAGAGGCGATTGCGGCCGCCTATGCGGCTCCGCTGCCCGCGCCCGCGGGGCCGTTGCGGGTGTTTCACCTCGGCCACAGCCTCGTCGGGCGCGACCTGCCCGCGATGCTTCAGCAACTGGCCGGGCCGGGCCATCGCTACGACGTGCAGCTCGGCTGGGGCACGCCATTGCGGGCCCACTGGGAAGACTCCATCGAAATCAATGGCTTCGCCGACGAAAATGCGCATGACCGCTACCGGAACGCCAAGGCGGCGCTGATCAGCGGCGATTACGGCGCCTTCGTCGCCACCGAGATGGTCGAGATCCGCGACGCCATCGCCTATCACGCGTCGGGCCGCTACCTGGGGAAATGGTCCGCCCTGGCGCGGCAGGGAAATCCGGAAATCCGCATCTACCTCTACGAGACCTGGCCCCGGCTCGACGATACCGAGGACTGGCTCGACCGACTGGACCGCGACCTCGCCCGACACTGGGAGGCCGAGGTGCTGGCGCCCGCCCTGCCCGCGCTGGCGCCGGACAAACCGATCCTTGTCATCCCGGCCGGCCAGGTCTTCGCCGCCTTCGTGCGCGCCGTGGAAGATGCGGGAGGCGTGGACAATATCGCCGGACGCGAGGCTTTGTTTCGCAAGGACGCAGACGGCGCGCGCGATCCGATCCACCTCAACGACCTCGGCACCTACCTCGCCGCGCTGACCCATTACGCGGTACTCTACCATCGCAGCCCGGTCGGTCTGCCGCACCGCCTGTTGCGTGCCGACGGAACGCCCGCGGATGCCCCGGGACCAGAGGCGGCGCGGCTGATGCAAGAGACGGTGTGGCGGGTCGTGACCGGCTATCCCAAGTCCGGCCTCGGTGCCGGGACGATGCCATGACCGGCCGCATCGCTTTCATACCCGCCCGATACCTTTGGTGCCTGGCAATCCTTCTGCTTGCGGCCTTCTGGGCGCCGCCCGCGCGCGGTGGCGAAATCGGCCGCGGCGCGATGGCGCTGGGGCTGGCCGCCGTGGTGGACTGGTCGACGCAGCAACCCTTCCTGGACGTCATGAAGACCGCCCGGCCCTGGATCGGCCATCGCCCGGGGCAATGGGGCGGCATGACCGAGGCCGACCTGGATGCAGCCGGCGTTCTCGACGCCGACGGCTGGCCGACCGAGATCCCCCGCGCGTTACGCGGGATCGGCAGCGTGGTGCTGACCGACCTGCCCGAGGCGGCCGTCTCGATGGCAGGACGCTACAGGCTGCGCTTTGACGGCGACGGCATTGTCGAGGTCGGCGGACGGGGAACGAATGTCCGCTACGGCAAGGGCGAGATCCTGTTCGACTTTGCCCCCGGCCCCGGCTCGGTGATCGTCACCATCAACCGCACCGATCGCCGCAAGACCGGCGACTACATCCGCAACATGTCGCTGGTACGCCTTGACCGCGCCGACAGACTGGACGCGGGCGAGGTCTTCAACCCCGACTGGCTGGCGCGGATCGACGGGTTCGGCGCACTGCGGTTCATGGACTGGATGGACACCAACGGCTCGGACCAGGCCGAATGGCAGGACCGGCCCCGGCCCGGCGATTACACCTATACGCGCCACGGCGTGCCATTGGAGATCCTGCTGCGGCTTGCCAATGAGACCGGCGCGGATCCGTGGTTCAACATGCCGCACATGGCGACCGACGACTACATGCGGCGTTACGCGGAAACGGTGCGCGACGGGCTCGATCCCGGCCTCACGGCTTACGTGGAATATTCCAACGAGGTCTGGAACTGGCAATTCGAACAGGCCAGCTGGGCCGAGGACCGCGCCCGCGAACGCTGGGGGCGCGAATACGCCTGGATGCAG
>JAHELH010000372.1 GCA_024644285.1 Paracoccaceae bacterium
GTGAAGTAGAGGATCTGGCGATAGAAGAAGCGCTGGAAGGGGAACAGAAGCAGTAGCCGGAAGCGCTCTGTCCGGTCGATGGCGATGGCCGTGGCCGAGACCGCCAACTCCAGCACCGGTAGCAGCAGGTAGCCCAGCAGCAGGTAGGCCGGCGGCTCTGCGGTGACCCGCAGGTCGGTGGAGAACGTGGCCTGCAGATAGTCGTAGAGCAGGTACAGGAACAGCGCGTCGGCCACCGGCGCAAGCAGCGGAAACAGATAGCCGAAGATCGCCAGGTCAGGCAGCGTGACGCAGCCGACAGTGCGGCCTTCGCGCAAGGCGCGGCGGTGCTTCCAACCGGTCTGGAACATTCCCAGCGACCAGCGCAGTCGCTGTGCCAGCAATCCCCGCAGGGTTGCCGGCGCCTCGGTGAAGGCGACCGCCGTCTCTTCGTAGATCGTGCGATAGCCCGCGCGGTTGACCGCGACGGTCAGATCGGCGTCCTCGCTGAGCGTGGCGTTGGAATAGAGGCCCGCGGCGCGGACCGCCTCGACCCGCCAGGCGCCGATGGCGCCCGGCACCACGAGCATACCGTTGATCCGTTCCCCGGCACGGCGGTCGATCGCCTGCGCGGTGACGTATTCCAGCGCCTGGAGACAGGTCAGCAGGTTGCGGCGGTTGCCGACGACGACCTTGCCGGCCACCGCCCCGATCTCGGGGTCGGCGAAATGCCGGGCCATCCGGGCGATGGCGTCGCGGGTGATCTGCGTGTCGGCATCGATGCAGACCGCGATCTCGGAATCGAGCAGCGAATACGCGGCGTTCAGTGCGCGCCACTTTCCCTGGTTGGGCTGGGCTACAAGGCGCACGCGGTCGTCGCGGCCATAGGCCTCGAGCACGCGGGCCTTGGTTCGGTCGGTCGAGCCGTCATCGACAACGATGACCTTCAGGCCGGGATAGCCGGCGCCCAGCACCTTGCGGATGCTTTTGACAATCACGAGCTCTTCGTTGAAGGCCGGGATCACGACGGTGACGGACGGCTTGTAACGTCGGTCGGCCGGAACGTGGCGGCGGCGCGAAAGCGCCAGCGCCAGCACGCCCAGCGAGCGCAAGACGCCGATGACGATGGCCAGCCAGAAGATGCCGATGAGCAGCTTCCACAGGGCCGCCATCGAGCTGAACGAGACACTTTCCAGTGTAGCGTTCGCCCCCGCGGTCACCGGCATCAACGCGTCGCGGGAGGTGCCCAGCACCTCGGCCATGGTGACGAACTCGTACCCGCGCGCCTGCAGCGCGCTGATCAGGATCGGAACCGCCTCCACCGTCCGTGTGCGGTCGCTGCCGGCGTCATGCAGGACGATGACGTTCCCCCTGCCCGCCTCCACCTTGTCGATCACGTGGTCGACGATGTCGCGGGCGGTGATGTCTTCCCAGTCGGGCGGCACGATGTCGCTGCCGGCCACGATGTACCCAGCATCGTTCAGCAGGCGCAGCGGCTCGGCCTGCCGCGCCGTCATCGGACCCTCGGCGCGCATGAAGGGTTCGCGGTAGAGCCGCATGCCCCGGCCCGTGGTGCCGCTGATCAGCTTCTGAACCGAGTTCACTTCGACCACCGAGCGGTAATAGGACACCTGGTCCATTCTTGGATGCATGAAGGTGTGCGAGCCGATCTCGTGGCCCTCGCCGACAATCCGGCTTGCCAGGTCCGGCGCGCGCAGCGCGTTGTTGCCCACGACGAAGAAAGTGGCGGGCACGCCCGCGTCGCGCAGGGCATCCAGGATGGGCGGCGTATACTCCGGATGCGGGCCGTCGTCGAAGGTCAGCACGATCTGGTTCGGCGCGGCGCGGCCGAACCGTTCGATGGTCGTCGCAGCCGGGATGCGCTGATAGCTCTGCGCGGTGACAAGCCCGGTGAGTTCGTCCACCCGCACGGATCTCTGTCCCGTGACCGGCTGCGATACCGCGCGCAGGAACGGTCCCTCGCCGGTATAGTGGACGTAGTTGTGGATCTCGATCTTGCGCAGACGATCTTCCAGATCCGCAATCGAGTTCCCTGCGCCCCCCAGCACCCGCCAGAGCGACGGGTCCTCGAACCCAAGCGAGGTGATCGCGACGTCGGTGACGCCGAGGCTACGCAGCACCGACAACTGGTTGTGCGCGGTGACGGCGTCGAGCATCCAGATCTCGTGGCGGTTGCCGTCGTCGTCGACCATTGCGGCAAAGGCGTTCCCGCTGCGTTTGGAAAACCGGACCTGCACGCCCGCCCCGGAGATGCGCGTCATGGCCTCGCCATAAGGGATGGTCTCGGGCATCGGGCGCCCCGACACCCAGTCGACCGACGCGGTGCCGAGGGCGGCGACCAGTTTGTCCGGCCCGACGCGACGCAGCGCCTCCTGGGCGGTGTTCCGGAACCAGTCCGCGTCCGC
>JAHELH010000074.1 GCA_024644285.1 Paracoccaceae bacterium
GTTTGCAGGAGGATCTGGCTACCGTGCTGCAACAAGTGCCGAAGCTGCAGAACGAGCATCGCAAGCGCATCGAAGCCCTGAACGCCGGCATGGCCGAGCGCGCGGTCTCGGCCCGCATGTCGGTCATTCTGGCCGATCTGAAGAAGATCGACTCTGTGTCGGAGTACCTGGAGACGGTGCGGCAGGACATCATCGCCAACGCCGAGTTGTTCCTTCGGGCAGTTGGGCAGAGGAAAGACGGACCGTTTCCGGAAGCGCTGCCGAAATATCACCGCGAACCGGTATTCGACCGGTACGTCGTCAACGTCATGGTTTCGCAGAGCAGCGAAAGCGGCCTCGGAGCACCGATCGAGATCGAGGATTTGCCAACCCTTCACCGGCTGGCGGGCCGGATCGAGCACGCCTCGCAAATGGGATCGCTTGTGACGAACTTTACCATGATCAAGCCCGGCGCACTGCACCGCGCGAACGGCGGCTACCTGGTGTTGGACGCCCGAAGCGTGCTGACCGAGCCCTTCGCGTGGGACGCGCTCATGCGGTCCCTGAAGAGCGAATCGATCACCATCACCTCGATGGCGGAGCGTCTGAGCCTGGTTGCCACAACTTCGCTTGAACCCGACCCGATTCCGCTGGACGTTCGGGTCGTCCTTGTCGGGGACCGGCTGCTTCATGCCCTTCTGACGATGCTCGATCCGGAGTTCGGCAAGTTGTTCAAGGTTCAGGCGGACTTCGAGGAAGCGGTCGATCGTTCCGGCGACAACCTGGTTCTCTTTGCGAGGCTGGTCGGTACCTTCGCTTCCCGGGAAGGCTTGCGGCCGATCGGGGCCGATGGTTTGGCCCGGTTGCTGGACGAGGCGACGCGCATGGCCGACGACAGTCAGAAACTGTCCCTGAGGTTGGGCGCCCTTGCGGACATCCTGCGCGAGGCGCACCACTATGCCGAAACGCGGGACAGCGCGGAAATCGGCGACGAAGATGTTGCGCGCGCCGTCCGGGAAAAGGACCGGCGAGCGGGCCGGATCAAGGACCGTATGCAAGAGGCGATCGCGCGCAAGACGATCCTGATCGATACCGAGGGCGCCAAGATCGGCCAGATCAACGGCCTGTCTGTCGTCGGTTTTGGAGATTACACATTCGGACGGCCGTCCCGGATCACCGCCCGCGTGCGTATGGGCACTGGAAAGCTGGTCGATATCGAGCGCGAGGTCGAACTTGGAGGGCCGCTTCACTCGAAGGGCGTGATGATTCTCGCCGGTTATCTCACGGCACATTTCGCGCTGGACGTGCCGTTCTCGCTGCACGCGAGCCTCGTCTTTGAACAAAGCTACGGTGGTGTGGAAGGCGACAGCGCGTCCTCCGCAGAGCTCTACGCGCTCCTGTCTGCGCTCTCCGGCCTGCCGATCGAGCAGGGTCTGGCCGTCACCGGGTCGGTCAACCAGACCGGCGAAGTGCAGGCCATCGGCGGCGTCAACGAAAAGATCGAGGGGTTTTTCGAAACCTGCGCGGCGCGAGGTCTGACGGGCGGCCAAGGCGTTCTGATCCCGCGTTCGAATGTCGAGCACCTGATGCTCCGCGACGATGTGGTCGACGCGGCCGAGGCCGAGAAATTTCACGTGATCCCGGTCGCGACCATCGACGAGGGTATCGCGATCCTGACCGGCGTGCCCGCCGGCGAGCGGGATGCCGGCGGCACCTTCCCGGCGGAGTCCGTCAACGGGCGGGTCGAGGCGCGGTTGCGGGAATTCGCCGAAGCGCGCCGGGCGTTCGGGCGGCCGCTACTCCGGGAGGGAGAGGAAGGACAAGGCGCATGAGCGCAGTGCCGAAACCGCCGCGCCGGATCCTGATCGGCGCCGGCAGCTTCGCGGACGCGGAGGCCGCGTTCCGTCTCGTCGAGTGGCTTGCCGAGGAAATGACTACGGAACTCGGCGGGATGCTGGTCGAAGAGACGATCCTGCCCGAGATCGCCAGCCTCCCGAAGCAAAAGATCGTCACATCGAGCGGCACGCTACTCGTCGCGCCGACCCCGACCCAGTTGCGAACGATCATTGAAAGCGACGCAAAAGCGTTCCAGCAGGCGCTCTCGGCCCTTGCGCGCTCGCGGAAGTGGTCCTTCGAGCGGTGCCGCGGCGAGTTGGTCAGCGGTCTCTGCGAGGCAGCCAGAGACTGGGATCTTCTCTTGCTCGGGTATCGCGCCAGTTACCGGCAGACCGGCGTCGTCCTCCTCATCGCACCGCCTGCAATAGCCACGCAAGACTCGGTGCGTATTGCCGGAGACCTTGCCCGGGCGCTTGGAACCGCCGCAGTGTCCCTGTCGCTTGACGCGCCGGGCGCGCCGCAGGACACGCACCCCGCCGATATCGAGACGGTTCCCGGCGAAGATACGCTTTTGGCGCGTCTCGAGCGCATCCACGCCTCTGCTGTCGTCCTGGACCTATCGGCCGGCCCACTGCGCACCTATGACCAGCTTCGCCGTGTCGTTGCGGCGGCGCGCTGTCCTGTCGTGGTTCTGGGGGCGGCTCAGGGCGAACCGTCGATTGCGCACACGGCACAGATCCCTCCCGCGCCAAGCTCTTGATCTGAGACAAGGCGAAAACGGACAACGCGGATTAGGCTTGCAATCTCGATAGCCGACGCGTGGGAGGGCGGCGTGGATCAGACGGCAGGCGCCGACATCGGTTGGGTAGCAAGGCGATCGCGGGAACTCGCGATGTCCGCGATCAAGGAAATGTCGATCCGCAGCGCCCGTGTCCCGGACGCGGCGTCGCTTGCCTGGGGCTTGCCCTCGTTCCAGACCCCGGAACCGATCCGCGCTGCCGCGGCGCGCGCGCTCGAGGACGATCCCAAGGCCGGCATGTACTCGCTGCCCGGGGGGCTTCCGGAACTCTGCGCTGCGGCGGCCCGCGAACACGGGCGCCGCACCGGCCAGTGCGTCGATCCCGAAACACGCGTCATGGTCACCGCCGGCAACATGGAAGGGCTTCAGACCGTCTTTCAGGCGATCGTCGACCCGGGCGACGAGGTGATCGTGACCGATCCGGGCTTCGTCTCTCACATCAGTCAGATCAAGTTCAACGGTGGCATTCCGGTGTACTGGAGTATGGACGAGTCCAACGGGTGGGAACTCGACATCGACGCCCTGCCCAACCTGATCGGTCCGCGCACCAAGGCCCTCGTTCTGGTCACGCCTTCGAACCCGACGGGCGCGATCCTGTCCGAGGAGACGCTGCGCGCCGCGGCGCGGATTGCCCGAGACAACGGCCTGCTGATCGTCCTGGACGATCCTTACAGCGCGTTCACCTACGACAACCGCGACCGGTTCTTCAATCTCGCTGCCGTGCCCGAGTTCGCCGATCATCTCGCCTACCTCTTCACCTTCTCGAAAGCCTACGCGATGAGCGGCTGGCGTGTCGGCTACATGGTCGCGCCCGGATGGTTGCGGACCGAGGCGGTCAAGATCCACGACCTGACGATGATCTGCGCCCCGCGGGTCAGCCAGATCGCCGCGAAGGCCGCGCTCGACGCCGAAACGTCCCACCTCGCCGAGTTCGAACGTATTCTCGACCGCCGCCGTAAAGTGATTTGCGAACGGCTTGACCGGCTGCCGCACGTCTTCCGGTACAACAAGCCGCAAGGTGCCTACTACGTCTTTCCGCGCATCATTGCGGCGCACCGGAATGCGGTGCAGTTCGCGCAAGACCTCCTGCGCGAGGCGCATGTCACGGTGACCCCGGGCAGCGCCTTCGGGCCCTCGGGCGAGCATCATGTCCGCATGGCGTACTGCGTGGCAGACGACGTCGTCGACCTAGCCTTCGACCGGATGGAGGCACATTTTGGCACGTGATCCCGCATCGCTGAGTTACCTGCACGGGGTGTCTGAGGTCCCTCTGCTGGGCGTCACGGTCGGCAGGTTGCTGGCCATGACCGCCGCATGCCGTCCCGACCAGGAGGCGCTCGTCGTGCCGTATCAGAACGTGCGCTGGACCTACCGCGAGCTCGAACGCGAGGCCGTGGACGTCGCAGCTGGTTTGATCGCGCTAGGGCTGGAGCCCGGCGACCGGATTGGCGTCTGGGCCCCCAACATGGCCGAATGGGTGGTGCTGCAATTCGCGACCGCCAAGGCCGGGCTGATCCTTGTCAACATCAACCCCGCCTACCGGCTGTCGGAACTGGAGTTCGCGCTCAACCAGGTTGGAGTCAGGGCGCTGGTGACGGTGTCCCGCTTCAAGACCAGCGACTATCTGGCGATGCTGGCCGAGTTGATGCCCGAGCTTGCACGCGCCGAGCCCGGTTCGCTGAGGGCCGACCGGGTACCGACGCTGCGCTGGGTCGTCACGCTGGGCGACGCACGGGCGGACGGCACGTTGCCGTACGGCGACCTCAAGGCCACCGCGACGCGTGACAGCCGGGCGCGTGTGGACCAGTTGGCCGACGCGTTGCAATTCGACGATCCGATCAACATCCAGTTCACCTCGGGCACCACCGGACGGCCCAAGGCAGCGACGCTCACCCACCACAACATCGTCAACAACGCCCTCTTCACCGGTCTGCAGATGAAGCTGACCGAGCGCGACCGGATGTGCGTCCCGGTCCCGATGTACCATTGCTTCGGCATGGTGCTCGGCACGCTCTGCTGCGTCGCCCACGGCGCGACCATCGTGTTTGCGTCCGCCGGCTTTGACGCCGAGGCGACAATGGACACCGTAGAAAACGAACGCTGCACGGCGCTACACGGCGTGCCGACCATGTTCATCGCGGAACTCGACGTGCCCGGCTTTGCCGACCGCGAACTGTCGTCGCTTCGTACCGGCATCATCGCCGGCGCCCCTTGCCCCGCCGAATTGATGAGGCGGATCATGGGCGAGATGCACATGGAGCAGATCACGATCGCCTACGGCATGACCGAGACCGGCCCGGTCAGCACTCAGACCTCAGTGGACGACCCGGTCGCCCGCCGGGTTGAGACCGTCGGCCGCATCCTGCCGCACACCGAGATCAAGATTGTCGACGAGGCGGGCCGCATCGTGCCGCGGGCGACGCCCGGCGAACTGATGACCCGCGGCTATTGCGTGATGCCAAAATACTGGAACGACCCGGACAAGACCGCTGAGGCCATCGACGAGGCCCGCTGGATCGCCTCGGGCGACATCGCGGTGGTCGACGACAAGGGATATTTCCAGATCGTCGGGCGCTCGAAGGACATGCTGATCCGCGGAGGCGAGAACATCTTTCCCCGCGAGATCGAGGATTTCCTCTACACTCATCCCGGCGTCGAGCAGGTCGAGGTGATCGGTGCGCCGGATGAGAAATACGGCGAAGAGGTTTGCGCCTGGATCAAGCTGCGCGAGGGCCATTCCGCGACGGAGGAGGAAATTCGCGATTTCTGCCGCGGCAAGATCGCGCATTTCAAGATCCCGCGTTACGTCCGGTTCGTCGAGGATTTCCCGATGACGATCACCGGCAAGGTGCAGAAGTTCGAGATGCGCCGGATCATGGCCGAGGAACTGGCCAGGACGGCGGAGGCCGACCATGCCTGAACCGCTCGGCTTCCTCTCTGCCGCCGGCGAGGTCGTCCGGGACCTGCCGGACTTCGCCCGCGACGGCGACACGCTCCGTGCGCTCTATTCCGCCATGGCCCGTGCCCGCACCTTCGACGCCAAGGCCATTGCGTTGCAGCGCACCGGGCGGCTCGGCACCTACGCCTCCAGCCTCGGGCAAGAGGCGATCGGCGTCGGCGTGACCAGCGCGATGACCGATGCCGACGTTTTCCTGCCGTCGTTCCGCGAACATGGCGGCCAGCTCTGGCGCGGCGTGACGCTTGTCGAACTCTTCCTCTACTGGGGCGGCGACGAGCGCGGCAACGACTTCGCCGGGCCGCGGCAGGACTTCCCGGTCTGCATCCCCGTCGCCTCGCAATTCCCGCATGCAGCGGGCGTGGCGCTGGCCCTGCAGCAGAAAGCAACCACCGGGGTCGCTGTCGCCGTCGGCGGCGACGGCGCGACCTCGAAGGGCGATTTCTACGAGGCGCTGAACGTGGTCGGCGCCTGGGATCTGCCCGCAATATTCGTGATCAACAACAACCAGTGGGCAATCTCGGTCCGCCGCACCGACCAGACCCGTGCCCGCACGCTCGCCGACAAGGCGGTCGCCGCCGGTATTCCGGGCGAGCAGGTGGACGGCAACGACGTCATCGCCGTCCGCGAAGCGACCGAACGCGCCCTGCGGCGCGCCCGCGACGGCGAGGGCGGCACGCTGATCGAATGCGTCAGCTACCGTCTCGGCGATCACACCACTGCCGACGACGCCAGCCGCTACCGCGACGACGCCGAGGTCAGCCCGCACTGGAAGGCCGAGCCGCTGATCCGCCTGCGCAACCACCTGGTGGCAAACCATGGCTGGCGAAAGGACGACGAACAGGCGCTGCTCCGCACCACGGGCGACGAGGTCGACAAGGCTGCCGAGACCTATCTCGCTGTCGCACCGGAACCGGCCCGCGCCATGGTCGATCACCTCTACGCAACGCCGCCCGCCGATCTCGCCGCTCTGGCCGAGGAACTCGGTGATGGCTGAGCACACGATGATCGAGGCGGTCCGCATGGCGCTCGGCCGTGCGCTCGAGGAGGATCCCGACGTGATCCTCTTCGGCGAGGATATCGGCATCGACGGCGGCGTGTTCCGCGCCACCGACGGGCTGATCCAGCGCCACGGATCGGCGCGTGTCCGCGACACGCCACTCAGCGAAACCGTGATTGCCGGCATGGCCGTCGGCGCGGCGGCCGCCGGGCTGAGGCCGGTTGCCGAAATCCAGTTCATGGGGTTTCTCTATTCCGCCATCGACCAGCTCGCCAACCACGCCGCGCGCCTGCGCAACCGCACCCGAGCGCGGCTGACCTGCCCGATGGTCCTGCGCGCGCCCTACGGCGGCGGCATCAGGGCACCCGAGCACCACTCCGAAAGCGCCGAGGCGATGCTCGCCCACATCCCCGGCCTGCGCGTCGTGATCCCAAGTTCCCCGGCCCGCGCCTACGGCCTTCTGCTTGCCGCGATCCGCGACCCCGACCCGGTCGTCTTTTTGGAACCCAAGCGCCTCTACCGCGCGATCAGCGAGGACGTGGCGGACAGCGGCGAGGCCCTGCCCATCGACGCGGCCGTAGTGCTGCGCGAGGGCACGGACCTCACGCTGGTCAGCTGGGGCGCCATGTTGACCGAGACGAAGGCCGCCGCCGATACCTTGGCCGCGGACGGCGTGTCTTCGGAAATCGTCGACTTGTCGTCGTTGAAACCCATCGATCGGCGGGCGGTCCGCGCCTCGGTCGAGAAGACCGGCCGCTGTGTCATCGTGCACGAGGCGCCCTTGACCGCCGGCCTCGGCGCCGAGATCGCCGCCGACCTGGCCGAGCATTGCCTGATGAGCCTGCTGGCGCCGGTCCGACGGGTCACGGGCCACGACACGGTGATGCCCTACCCGCGGCTGGAACGTCGCTATATGCCGAGCACCGAGCGCATCGTCAGGACGGCCCAAGAGGTAATGGAGTTCGCATGACGGTCTTCAATCTCCCGGATCTTGGCGAGGGCCTGGCCGAGGCCGAAATCATCACCTGGCACGTCGTCGAGGGCGACCACCTGACTGCCGACCAACCGCTCGTCTCGGTCGAGACCGACAAGGCCGTTGTCGAGGTCCCGGCCCCCCATTCCGGAACGGTCGTGCGGCTGATCGCGGCCGAGGGCGACATCGTCAAGATCGGCGCGCCGCTGGTCGAAATCGAAACCGGCAAAACGGAAGACAAGGGCGCGATCGTCGGCGACCTGGCACGCGAGCCGGGGCGCGCGCGGCAGGCAATATCGGGACCCGGCGCGGAAGGCGCCGGCAAGGCCACGCCTGCCGTTCGCCGACTCGCCCGCGAAAAGGGTGTCGATCTCGCGTGCGTGACCGGCAGCGGGCCAGGCGGCGCGATCCTGACGCAAGACGTCGAGGCCGCGGCCTCGGGTCTCGTCGGCGAGGAACTGCGCGGCGTGCGCCGCGCGATGGCGCAGGCGATGGCGAAGTCGGGCGCCAGCGTCGTCCCGGCCACGGTGACCGACCGCGCGGACATTTCGGCGTGGTCCGAGGCCGAGACCCCCATGACCCGGCTGGTCCGCGCCGTCGCCGCGGCCGCGGCAACGGAACCGGCGCTGAACGCCTGGTTCGACGGCCATCGGCGCCAGATCCACACCTTTGTAGACCTCGCCGTTGCGGTCGACACGCCCGACGGCCTGTTCACGCCGGTCCTGCGTGACGTCGGTTCGAAAACCGATATTGCCGGCAAGTTCGCGGCGCTTCGCAGTGCGGTCGAGGACCGCTCGATCGAACGCGCGGCGATGCGCGACGCCACCCTGACCCTGTCGAATTTCGGCATGCTGGGCGGCGAGTTCGCGGCGCTCGTGGTCACGCCGCCGCAGGTGGCCATCCTCGGCGCCGGACGGATCTCCGACACATGCCTGGCCATCGACGGGAAACCCGCGGTCCGCCGAGTCTTGCCGCTGTCGCTGACGTTCGATCATCGGGCCGTGACCGGCGGCGAGGCAGCGCGGTTCCTTGCAGCCGTCAAGGCCGAACTGGAACGGGAACGCTGAAACCGGAATGGCCATGAGCACGATCTTCGAGATGATGAACGAATTCGGGCCGGAAAAGGTGGTTCATATCGCCAATCCCGCCGCCGGGTTGCAGGCCATCGTGGTGATCGACAACACCGCGATCGGGCCGGCGATCGGCGGTGTGCGGATGGCGCCGGACGCGACGCTTGAAGAATGCGTGCGGCTGGCGCGGGCGATGAGTCTGAAAAGCGCGGCCGCCGGTCTGCCCCATGGCGGCGCCAAGTCGGTGATCGTCGCCGACCCGGCGATGCCCCTGCCGGACAAGGAGCGGCAGATTCGCGCCTTCGCCCAGGCCATCGCGCATCTGACCGATTACGTGCCCGGTCCCGACATGGGCACCAACGAGACCTGCATGGCCTGGATCCGCGACGAGATCGGTCGTGCCGCGGGTCTTCCGCGCGTGCTGGGCGGCATCCCGCTGGACGAGATCGGCGCGACCGGCCTCGGTATCGCCGTGTCCGCGGAAGCAGCCGAGGAATTCGGCGGTATCGCGCTCGCCGGTGCCCGCGTCGCGATCCAGGGCTACGGCGCGGTGGGCAGGCACGCCGCGCGGCACTTCTCGGACCGGGGCGCGCGGATCGTTGCGGTGGCCGACTCGCGTGGCACCGCGCTTTGTCCGGACGGGCTCGACCCAGCCCGCCTCGACGCGCTAAAGGCGGACGGCCGTCCGGTTGCAGATTACCCCGGTGCAAGCGCTGCAGAC
>JAHELH010000075.1 GCA_024644285.1 Paracoccaceae bacterium
GATGTATTTCTCCACTTCCGCCAGCCGCGCGGAACTGGTCGCCATCGCGCCGACGCGGTGGCCGGTCAGCCGGTAGGCCTTGGAGAAGGAATAAAGGTGGATCAGCGTGTCGTCCCAGCCGTGATCGGTGAACAGGCCGTGCGGCGCGCCGTCCTGCGCGTGAAAATCGCGGTAAGTCTCGTCGACGATCAGGGCCAGCCCGCGCGACCGCGCAAGGTCATAGAACGCCGCCATGGTCGCGGCGGGATACTCGACGCCGCCGGGATTGTTGGGCGTGATCAGCACGATGGCGCGCGTGCGCGCGGTGATCAGGTCCGCCGCGCGGTTGACGTCGGGCACCAGGTCGTCGCCGGTGGGCAGCGGCACGGCCTCGATGCCGTTCATCCGCAGGTACATTTCGTGGTTGAAGTACCATGGCACGGGCAGGATCACCGCGTCGCCGGCGCCGGCCAGCGTCGCAATGGCCGCTGCGAAGGCCTGGTTGCAGCCGGCGGTGATGGCGACCTGCTCCGCCGCGACACGCCCGCCATAGATCGCCGAGGTCCGCGCCGCCAGCGCCTCGCGCAACTCGGCCAGGCCCAGGTCCGGGCCGTAGAGATGCACCGAGGGTTCGCCGACGATCAGCTCCGCCATCACCCGGCGCAGATCCTCGGGCGGCGGCGCGGTCGGGGCGGCCTGGCTGACGTTGATCAGCGGCCTCTCCGGGTCGGGCGTGGCCTGTGCCAGCCAGCGAAACGCCTCCATCACCGCCGGCGGGTCGGTGGCGGCCAGCGCGGGGTTGAGCGGCAGGCTCATGGCGCGGACCGCCTAGTCCTTGCCGCGATAGGGCTCGACATATTGCAGCGCCATGTCCCAGGGAAAGAAGATCCAGGTATCCTGACTGACCTCGGTGATGAAGGTGTCGACCTGGCCCCGGCCCATGGGCTTGGCATAGACGGTGGCGACATGCGCCTTGGGCATCACCCTGCGCACCACTTCCAGCGTCTTGCCGGTATCGACCAGGTCGTCGACGATCAGTACCCCGGTGCCGTCGCCCACCACGTCCACGTCCGGGGTCTTGATGATCTGGGGCTCGGACTGGCTCTGGTGGTCGTAGGACTTGATGCTGATCGTGTCGACGGTGCGGATGTCCAGCTCGCGCGCCACGATCATCGCCGGGGCCATGCCGCCGCGGGTGATCGCCACCACAGCCTTCCAGGCCCCATTGTCGGGGCCCTGGCCATCCAGCCGCCAGGCCAGCGCGCGGGCGTCGCGGTGGATCTGGTCCCAGCTGACGTGAAAGCCCTTTTCGTGCGGCAAACGGTCGGTCATCGCGCTCCCCTCGTTTTGGGCTTCTCTAGACCAGTGCTAGGATGGGAGCAATCGCGAGGTGCGCCAATGCGGCCAAGGCTGCTGGTCACGGAATGGAAAGTGCCCGCCCGGATCGAGGAGGTGTCCGACATCCTGGGCGATGTCGAGCGACTGCCTGATTGGTGGGGCGCGGTCTATCTCGGGGTCCGCATCCTCGACGAGGGCGATGCGGCGGGGATCGGGCGGCGCGTGGCGTTCCACACCCGCGGGCGTCTGCCCTATGCCCTGCGCTGGGAGGGCGAGGTCACCGAGGCCGACCGCCCGCATCGCTGGACGATCCGCGCCACGGGGGATCTGCAGGGGCAGGGGGTCTGGCGCCTGACCCAGCGCGAAGACACCGCCCACATCCGCTATGACTGGCGCGTGGCCGTGGGCAAGCCGGTGCTGCGCCAGCTCGCACCGCTGCTCTGGCCAATCTTTGCCGCGAACCACCGCTGGGCGATGACGCGGGGATACGAGGGTCTGTTGCTGGAACTGCGACGGCGCCGCGGGCTGTGAGCGACGCTGCTTCGGCCGTGGTGGCGCTTTGCCGGGTCAGCCCTTGGAAATGTCCGGCGCGTCGACCGCCTTCATGCCCACGACGTGATAGCCGGCATCGACATGGTGCGTCTCGCCGGTCACGCCCGCGCCCAGATCGCTCAGCAGATACAGCGCCGAGCCGCCCACGTCGTCGATGCTCACGTTGCGGCGCAGGGGCGAGTTGTACTCGTTCCATTTCATGATGTAGCGGAAGTCGCCGATGCCGCTTGCGGCCAGCGTCTTGATCGGTCCGGCCGAGATCGCGTTCACCCGGATGCCGTCCTTGCCCAGATCCTCGGCCAGGTAACGCACGCTGGCCTCCAGCGCCGCCTTGGCCACGCCCATCACGTTGTAATGCGGCATCACGCGCTCGGCCCCGTAATAGGTCAGCGTCAAGAGCGCCCCGCCATCGGGCATGATCGCCGCCGCGCGCTTGGCCACGGCGGTGAAGGAATAGACCGAGATGTCCATCGTCATGCGGAAATTCGCGGAACTGGTGTCGACATAGCGGCCGCGCAATTCGTTCTTGTCGGAAAATCCGATGGCGTGGACCACGAAGTCCAGCTTGCCCCATGCCTTTTCCAGCTCGCCGAACAGCCGGTCTAGGCTGCCCTCGTCGGCGACATCGCATTCCAGCACCAGGTTCGATCCAAGCTGCGCGGCCAGCGGGTCGACGCGCTTCTTCAACTGCTCGCCCTGGTAGGAAAACGCCAGTTCGGCACCGGCGTCGGACAGGGCGCGGGCAATGCCCCAGGCGATCGACTTGTCGTTGGCCAAGCCCATGATCAGCCCACGCTTGCCCGCCATCAGATCCGTTGCCATGCGTTGTCCCTCACTGCCTCGCAGTCCGGTTCGTGTAGGCCATTCACGGCCTTGCATCAAGGGCGGCGGACCGGGCCGAGGGGTTGTGCGCCGAATATAACGAGTTTAACGCTTTCGCCGGGGAAAATCCTTTGAGGAACGCATCTTGGCCAGACGAAGCGGCATCTTCGCGGGCGACGACCCCTTCGCGCTGACGCGTGAATGGATGGACGCGGCCGCGCCCGGCGAACTGAGCGATCCCAATGCCATGGCGCTGGCCACGGTCGATCCGTCCGGCCTGCCCAACGTGCGCATCGTGCTGCTCAAGGACATCGAGGACGACGCCTTCGTGTTCTACACGAATTACGAAAGCGCCAAGGGGCAAGAACTGGCGGCTTCGGGCAAGGCCGCGTTGGTGCTACACTGGAAGTCGCTCAAGCGGCAGGTGCGCGTTCGCGGACTGGTCCAGAAAGAGGATGGCGAGAAGGCGGACGCTTATTACGCGTCGCGTCCCCTCGGCAGCCGGATCGGTGCCTGGGCGTCCCGGCAGTCCCAACCGCTTGACACAAAGGCCTCACTTGTGGCTGCTGTTACCAAGGCCGGTGTCACATATGGGACAAACCCACCTCGCCCACCGTTCTGGGGTGGTTTTCGCATTCGCCCTTTGGAGTTCGAGTTCTGGGCCGATGGCGAATTCCGGTTGCATGACCGGTTCCAATGGCGTCGCGCCACGTTGGAAACCGAGTGGAACATCTGTCGGTTGAACCCGTAGATTTCCGGTCTCGGCCCGCGTTAAGTGTTGGTAAAGCACTAGTTAATTAGTCTTGGCAAGTTGCGTCCGGTCTGTGACAACTAGTTAACAAAAAGCGCAAATGCGCACGGAAACGGAATGTAATGACGGACATCACCGAAAATACAGGGCCCATAGAAGGCCTGGTGAAATGGTTCGATCCGAGCAAGGGTTTCGGCTTTGTCATTCCGGATGCAGGCGGTCCGGATATCCTTTTGCATGCCAACGTACTGCGGAATTTCGGCCAGAGTTCGGTCGCGGACGGCTCGCGCATCACGCTCATGGTGCAGCAGACGGCGCGCGGGGTGCAGGCCGTCGAGGTCATCGCGATCGAGCCTCCGGAGGATGACGGCAGCCCGGTTCTGGCCGATATGCCGCTTGAGGCAGAGGATTTCTCGTTGGCCGACATCCAGTTCGAACCGGCGCGGGTGAAATGGTTCGACAAGTCCAAGGGCTTCGGTTTCGCCAATGTTTTCGGCCGGCCCGAGGACATTTTCGTGCATATAGAGGTGCTGCGCCGCTCCGGCCTGGCGGACCTGCAGCCTGGCGAAGCGGTCGCGCTCAAGGTCGTCGAGGGGTCGCGTGGGCGGATGGCCGCCCATGTCGCCGCCTGGGATTCCGTGCTAAAGGCGAAGTCCTAGATTCGTCAGTCCGGAACCGTTGTCGTGATCGCAAGACTTGTCCTCGTCGCCTGTCTGGCCTTTTCAGCGCAGCCCGCCGTGGCGAAATGCTCCGAAACCCGCGTCGATTTGCGCGGCGACTGGGGCTCGGCGCGGTTCACGGTCGAGGTGGCCGATGACGAAGAAGAACGTGCGATTGGCCTGATGAACCGGCCGGAATTGCCGCGAAGCAGCGGCATGCTGTTTATCTACGACCATCCCCAGCGGGTGGGCTTCTGGATGGAGAACACGCTCATCCCGCTCGACATGGTCTTCATGTCCGAGGACGGCGTTGTGCGGCACATTCACGAGAACGCAAAACCGCTCGACCGGACCATCATCATGGGCGGCAGCGACGATATTCTCGCGATACTCGAGATCAACGGTGGCATGGCGGGCGCGCTGGGCATCGATGTCGGCAGCGAGCTGCGCCACCCGTTGCTGGACCAGTCCAAGGCCGCCTGGCCGTGCGAGGCAGAGGCCACTGCCGACTAGGCGCTCGGAATTCGGTCTTTTCAATTCCGCGGGCCCTGCGCTATGAGGCATCCGTCGGGGCGTAGCGCAGTCTGGTAGCGCATCTGCTTTGGGAGCAGAGGGCCGGGAGTTCGAATCTCTCCGCCCCGACCATCCACCAGGCGCAGGCCAAGCGGCGCATTCTGTCACTCAGTCGCGACAACCTGTGCCCTCCATACCATATGTTGCGTCACCGTCGCAGCGGAATCGCAATTGGTAGATCCGCATGCGACGGGGTTGATTCGTGGCATCCCGGACACGGCGCCGATTCTTCGCCAACGCGGCGCGAGTCCCCCGTCCCGCCGCCTCCGCGGTTCAGAGCGATCGGCAACTTTCCGCCGTAACCCGCTTTGCGACAAGCCAAATCTTGCCTGCGCACCGGCCGGTGTCCGCCTGTCGTCGCCCCCGGCACGAGACCTGCGAGTCGAGCCTGCTGCGCCGGCATGCAAATCCCGCCGCGACCGTCAACCGAAATTAGCCGTGGAAAACTGAAATTAATGTGTTGACCGAACCCCGCTCCCTACGTCAGGTTGTGTGAGCCGACGCAAGCACCACAACATCTAGTGGTCGGGAGAGCCGGCAGGGGAGCAAGCACCAGCACACGCTTTTGACCCACGGTCAAAAGGATCGGCTGCGCATAGGGCGCAGCCTGATGGGACCTGCGCGCCTCTGTCTGTCCCATGCACCGGCAAGGGAAGTGGCCGACGACCCGCTGCAAGACGGGGGCCGGTGCAAGGTGAAACAGAGACGATGGGGCAATAATTCCAATGAAGATCGACCGCAAATTCACGCAGGCCGGCAGTGATGCCTATGCCGAGCTGACGTTCACCACGACCAGTTCGGAAATCCGCAATCCCAACGGCTCCGTGGTCTTCAAGAACGACGCGGTCGAAGTGCCCGCCAGCTGGAGCCAGGTCGCCAGCGACGTCATTGCCCAGAAATACTTCCGCAAGGCCGGCGTGCCGGCGCGACTGAAGAAAGTGCGCGAAAAGGGCGTGCCGGAATTCCTGTGGCGCTCGGTCGCGGACGAGGCCGCGCTGGCCGACCTGCCCGAAGACAAGCGCTACGGCGGCGAGAGCAGCGCCAAGCAGGTCTTCGACCGGCTTGCCGGCGCCTGGGCCTATTGGGGCTGGAAGGGCGGCTACTTCACCACCGAAGAGGACGCGCGCGCCTATTACGACGAAATGCGCCACATGCTGGCCACCCAGCGCGCCGCGCCGAACAGCCCGCAATGGTTCAACACCGGCCTGCACTGGGCCTACGGGATCGACGGCCCGGCGCAGGGGCATTTCTACGTCGACTACAAGTCCGGCAAGCTGACGAAATCGAAAAGCTCCTACGAGCATCCGCAGCCGCATGCCTGCTTCATCCAGTCCGTCTCCGACGACCTGGTTAACGAGGGCGGCATCATGGACCTTTGGGTGCGCGAGGCGCGGCTTTTCAAGTACGGCTCGGGCACCGGCACCAATTTCAGTTCACTCCGCGCCGAAGGCGAGTCCCTGTCAGGCGGAGGCCGGTCCTCCGGCCTGATGGGCTTCCTTCGGATCGGCGACCGCGCGGCGGGGGCCATCAAGTCCGGTGGCACGACCCGTCGCGCGGCCAAGATGGTGATCTGCGACGCCGACCACCCGGACATCGAGGAGTTCATCAACTGGAAGGTCAAGGAAGAGCAGAAGGTCGCCAGCCTCGTCGCCGGATCCAAGGCGCATGAAGACCGGCTGAACGACATCTTCGCGGCCATCGGCGTGTGGGACGGCGATCTGGCCGACGCCGTCGATCCTGCCAAGAACGAAACCCTCAAGGCCGCCGTGAAGGCCGCCAAAAAGGCCGCGATCCCCGAGCCTTACGTCAAGCGCGTGCTGGACTACGCCAAGCAGGGCTATACCAGCATCGAATTCCCGACCTACGACACCGACTGGGACAGCGAGGCCTACAACTCGGTCTCCGGCCAGAACTCGAACAACTCGGTCCGCGTCACCGACGCCTTCCTCAAGGCGGTCGAGGAGGACGGCAACTGGGAGCTGATCCGCCGCACCGACGGCAAGGTCGCCAAGACGGTCAAGGCGCGCGAGTTGTGGGAACAGATCGGCCACGCCGCCTGGTCCTGCGCCGATCCGGGCATCCAGTACCACGACACCGTCAACGCCTGGCACACCTGCCCCGAGGATGGCGAGATCCGCGGCTCGAACCCGTGCTCGGAATACATGTTCCTCGACGACACGGCCTGCAACCTGGCCTCGATGAACCTGCTGACCTTCTACGAGGGCGGCGCATTCCAGGCCTCGGAGTACATGCACGCCACGCGGCTCTGGACGCTGACGCTGGAAATCTCCGTGATGATGGCGCAGTTCCCCTCGAAAGAGATCGCACAGCGCAGCTACGATTACCGCACGCTCGGGCTCGGCTATGCCAATATCGGCGGGCTCTTGATGAATATGGGTCTGGGTTATGACAGCGCCGAGGGCCGGGCGATGTGCGGCGCGCTGACCGCGCTGATGACCGGCGTCGCCTATGCAACCAGCGCCGAGATCGCCGGAGAGCTGGGGCCGTTCCCGGGCTACAAGCGCAACGCCAAGCACATGCTGCGGGTGATCCGCAACCACCGCAACGCCGCCTACGGCAAGACCGGCGGTTACGAACAATTGGCCACCAAGCCGGTGCCGCTGGACCACGCCCATTGCCCCGATGCGGGCCTGGTCGATCTGGCCACCGCCGCCTGGGACGAGGCGCTGCGGCTGGGCCAGGAGCACGGCTTCAGAAACGCGCAGGCCACGGTGATCGCGCCGACCGGCACCATCGGGCTGGTGATGGACTGCGACACCACGGGAATCGAACCGGACTTCGCCTTGGTGAAGTTCAAGAAACTAGCGGGCGGCGGGTACTTTAAGATCATCAACCGCTCGGTGCCGGCGGCGTTGGAGATGCTCGGATATTCCTCCTCCCAAGTTGAAGAGATCATCTCTTACGCCGTCGGCCATGGAACGCTGGGCAACGCGCCGGTGATCAACCACACCTCGCTGATCGGCCACGGCTTCGGTCCGGAGGAGCTGGAAAAGGTCGAGGCGGCGTTGCCATCGGCCTTCGACATCCGCTTCGTGATGAACCAATGGACGCTGGGCGAGGAGTTCTGCCGCGAAACCCTGGGAATCCCCTCCGAGAAGCTGGCCGATCCAACCTTCGACCTGCTGCGGCACCTGGGCTTCTCCAAGGCGGATATCGAAGCGGTCAACGATCATGTCTGCGGGACGATGACGCTGGAAGGCGCGCCGCACCTGAAACAGCGGCACTACCCGATCTTCGACTGCGCCAATGTCTGCGGCAAGAAGGGCAAGCGCTTCCTGTCGGTCAACAGCCACATCCACATGATGGCCGCGGCGCAATCGTTCATCTCGGGCGCGATCTCCAAGACCATCAACATGCCCAACGACGCGACGATCCAGGCCTGCCAGGACGCCTATGAACTCAGCTGGTCGCTCGGCGTGAAAGCCAATGCGCTCTACCGCGACGGCTCCAAACTCAGCCAGCCGCTGGCCTCCAGCCTGATCGATGACGACGAAGAGGCCGAAGAGGTGCTGGAAAGCGGCTCGGCGCAGGAAAAGGCCGTCGTGCTGGCCGAGAAGATCGTCGAAAAGATCGTGGTCAAGGAGATCGCCAAGGGCCGCGAGCGGATGCCGGAACGGCGCCGCGGCTACACCCAGAAGGCCATCGTCGGCGGCCACAAGGTCTACCTGCGCACCGGCGAATACACGGACGGCACGCTGGGCGAGATCTTCATCGACATGCACAAGGAAGGCGCGGGCTTCCGCGCGATGATGAACAACTTCGCCATCGCCATCTCGGTCGGCCTGCAATACGGCGTGCCGCTCGAGGAATTCGTCGAGGCCTTCACCTTCACCCGGTTCGAGCCCGCGGGCTCGGTCCAGGGCAACGAGACGATCAAGAATGCCACCTCGATCCTCGACTACATCTTCCGCGAACTCGCCGTCAGCTATCTCGACCGCACCGACCTGGCGCATGTGAAGCCCGAGGGCGTCACCTTCGACGAGCTCGGCCGCGGTGACGAGGAGGGCAAGCGCAACTTCGAAGAGGTGCCGAATTCTGGCGGCAACAGCCCGATCGACGTGCTGCGCCAGGTCGCCAGCGCCGGCTTTACCCGCCAGCGGATGCCGCAGGGCTTCACCGTGCTGAACGGCGGCATGGGCGGCGCCACGGGGCTCAACGGCGCCGGCGAGACGGTGGCGGTGCTGTCGACGCTCGAGGTCGGCACGACCACGGCGCTGGCCAGCGGCACGGTGCAGGTCGATGCCCGCGCCAAGGCCAAGATGCAGGGCTACGAGGGCGATCCCTGCGGCGATTGCGGCAACTACACGCTGGTGCGCAACGGCACCTGCATGAAGTGCAACACCTGCGGCGGAACCTCCGGCTGCAGTTGAGTTTCCCAGTGGCGGGCCACATCCCCCGGCCCGCCGCGCCACCGCTGGCACCGGCGGTCAAGAAAACGGGCACGAACCAAGGGGAACGCGGCCCCAAGATCATCCGGGCGGGACACCGCAAGTGACCCGCCCGGCGAAGCGCCCAAAGCGCTTCACCGTACACGGAGGCGGTGCGCTGCCTCTTAACGCGGATCGGGCCGCAGGCAGAAACCGGGCGGTCGACAGAAAGAGCCCGATCAGCGAAACTGGGGCCCCCTCGGGGGCCCCT
>JAHELH010000076.1:0-3264 GCA_024644285.1 Paracoccaceae bacterium
GCAGCTGTCGCGCAGGATCTTGGGATTGACGGGGGGCGGGTCGGACGGCTGGGACGTGTTCCGCCGCGCCCGCGCCCTGATCGGCAAGGGCGAACGGGTCGTGGAACTGACCATCGGCGAGGACGATATCCGCACCGATCCGGCGATCCTGAAGGCGATGCACGAAGCCGCGATGGCGGGGCATACCGGCTATGCCTCGGTGCCCGGTACGCCCGATCTGCGCCGCGCCGTGGCCGAGCGCGTGCAGGATCGCACCGGCATTCCCACCGGCCCCGACAACGTCGTCATCACCCCCGGCGGCCAGGCGGCTTTGTTCGCCGCCCATGCCGCGGTCTGCGACCAGGGCGACCGGGCTCTCTACATCGATCCCTATTACGCCACCTATCCCGGCACCCTGCGCGGCGTGGGCGCCGAGGCGGTGCCGGTCGCGGCCCGCGCCGAAAACGGCTTTCAGCCGCGCGCCGCGGATATCGCCGCCGCCGCGCCGGGCGCGCGGTCGCTGCTGGTCAACACGCCGAACAATCCCACCGGCGTGGTCTACACTCCGGAGACGCTGGAGGGGATCGCCCGTGTCTGCCGAGGCCACGATCTGTGGCTGATTTCGGACGAGGTCTACGACACGCAGGTCTGGCGCGGCGCCCACGTCAGCCCGCGCGCCCTGCCCGGCATGGAGGCGCGCACGCTGGTTGTCGGCTCGATGTCGAAGAGCCACGCGATGACCGGCAGCCGCGTCGGCTGGATCGTCGGGCCGCAAGACGCGGTGGCGCATCTGATCAACCTGTCGACCCACACCACCTATGGCGTGCCGGGCTTCATCCAGGACGCCGCGCTCTTCGCCCTGCGCCAGGGCGCGGCGCTGGAAGAGCGTGTCGCCGCGCCGTTCCGCCGCCGCCGCGCAATCGCCGAGCAGGTGGTCGCGCAGTCCAACGCGGTGCGCGCGGTGCCCTGCGACGGGGCGATGTACGTGATGCTCGATATCCGCGCCACCGGCCTGTCGGGCGAGGCCTTCGCCAACCGCCTGCTGGATGCCGAACGCATCGCGGTGATGCCCGGCGAAAGCTTCGGCCGCGCCGCCGCGGGGCACCTGCGCATCGCCATGACCATCGAGGATGCCGCCTTCGAGGCGGCGCTGACCCGACTCGTCCGCTTTGCCGAAAGGATCCTGCCATGACCCACGACCCCGGTTCCGCCTTCCGCGACCTGCACAAGCCCGGCGATCCCTTCATCCTGGCCAATGCCTGGGACGCGGGGTCGGCCAAGATGCTGGCCGGGCTCGGCGCCCCGGCCATCGCCACCTCGTCGGCCGCCCATGCCTTTACCCTGGGACGCCCCGACGGCGGCACGGTGAGCCGCGACGAGGCGCTGGCCCATGCCGCCGACCTGGTGGCCGCGGTGCAGGTGCCGGTGTCGGGGGATTTCGAGAACGGCTTTGGCGACGATCCCGAGACCTGCGCCGACACGGTGCGGCTGGCGGCAGAGACGGGGCTGGCGGGGATATCCATCGAGGACACGGATTTCGCCAATGCCACGCATTACGGCTTCGACCTGTCCGTCGAGCGGATCAGGGCGGCCGCCGCCGCCGCCCGCGCGCTGCGCCGCGACTTCGTCCTGGTGGCGCGCGCCGATGGGGTGATGACGAAAAGCTACGACATGGCCGAAGCCATCAAGCGGATCCAGGCCTTCGACGATGCGGGCGCCGATTGCCTCTACGTGCCGCTGCCGCCGGGGATGCAGTCGCTGCGCAAGGTGGTGCAGGCCACAAAAAAGCCGGTGAACGCGCTGGCGGCAGGGCCCTTCGCGCGGCACAGCCGGGACGAGTTCGCCAGGCTCGGGGTGGCGCGGATCTCGCTCGGCTCGGCGCTGGCGCGGGTGACGCACCGGGTGATCCACGACACCGGCCGCGCGATGTTCGAGGCCGGCGACTTCAGCGCCCTGACCATCGCCATGCCCGGCGCCGAGGTCGACAAGCTGCTGGCCAAGACCGGTCCTTCTTCCGGTTCCTAGATACGCAAATCCTGCCGCCGCGGCCCGTGCGACGCCGCCGTCCGGGTGCCGCGCGCTCTGCGGGACGGGGCGGGCGGGTGGGCGTGCCGCAGAGCGCGCGTCCCGCCGCTTGCCAACCGCCCTGCCCCGCGCCAGTCTCGCGCCCCATGAACCACGACGATCTGCACGCGTGGAGCCGGCGCACCGCCGACTGGATCCGCGACTACCATGCCGGCCTGCGGGACCGGCCGGTCAGACCCGCCGTCCGGCCGGGCGACACCGCCGCCCGACTGCCGCAAAGCCCGCCTGAGGCCGCCACCGACCCGGCCGAGATCTTCGCAGATTTCGAGGCCGTCGTGCCGGACGCGATGACCCATTGGCAGCATCCCCGCTTCTTCGCCTATTTTCCCGCCAATGCCGCACCGGCCTCGATCTGGGCCGAGCAACTGGCCAATGCCATGGCGGCGCAATGCATGCTGTGGCAGACCTCGCCGGCGGCGACCGAGATCGAACAGGTCATGGTCTCGTGGCTGCGCCAGGCGCTGGGCCTCGCCGGTCACTTCACCGGCACCATCCACGACACCGCCACCACCTGCACGCTGGCGGCCGTCATCACCATGCGCGACCGGGCCACCGGTTGGGACAGCGTGGCGCAGGGTCTCACCGGCGGCGCGCCGCTGCGCGTCTATGCCAGCGCGCAGACCCATTCGTCGGTCGACAAGGCGGTGCGGCTGGCCGGCATCGGGCAGGACAACCTTGTGAAGATCGCCACGGATGCCGATTTCGCCATGGACCCGCGGGCGCTGGACGCGGCGATCCGCGCCGACCGCGACGCGGGCCTGCGGCCGGCGGGCGTGGTGATCTGCGTCGGCGGCACCTCGATCGGCGCCGTCGACCCGGTCGCGGACTGCATCGCCGTAGCCAGGGCGCACGGGCTCTACACCCATGTCGACGCCGCCTGGGCCGGATCGGCGATGATCTGTCCCGAGTTTCGCCCGCTCTGGGATGGCGTCGACGGCGCCGACAGCATCGTCTTCAACCCGCACAAATGGCTCGGCGCGCAGTTCGACTGCGCGGTGCAGTTCCTTGCCGATCCGGGGCCGCAGATCCGGTCGATGGGGCTGCGGCCGGATTACCTGCAGACCCAAAGCGCGGACGAGATCGTCAATTTCAACGAGTGGACGGTGCCGCTGGGCCGCCGGTTCCGGGCGCTGAAGCTGTGGTTCGTGCTGCGGGCCTACGGGTTGGAAGGACTGCGCGCGCGGATCCGCAACCACGTGG
>JAHELH010000076.1:3364-9274 GCA_024644285.1 Paracoccaceae bacterium
CTTGACCCGGGCGACGTTGTCGAGTTGGCCGGCGCCGCTGTCCAGATCGATATCGGCCCAGTCGTAATCGACGCCCGCGCCCAGCACGAACTGGCCGAAATCGTAGTCGTAACCGGCGGTCAGGCCGCCGATTACGCCACTGCCCTGGTCGGTGGCCGCGCCCGAGGCGTCCAGGTCGCCGTAGCCCAGTTGCACACCGACATAAGGACCGGTCCAGTCAGTGCCCGGCGCGACGATGACCGGCGCAAGCACCGGCTCGATGACCGGGTCGGCCAGACCGCCCGCAAGCGCGGGCATCGCAATAGCGGTGACGGCGGCGCTCAGAAGTAGGGTTCTCATTTTTTTATCTCCGTTGTCTTCAGGCTCAGGCCGCCGCCCATTCAAGTACGGCGGCGGCGATGTTGTAACGAAAGACAGATGGTATCGGCATGTTCCCGCGTCGAGAGGTTCGACGCGATTTCGGCCGGGGTCGGAACGACTTTGCCGATCTTCGCCATATTTCCGGCGAATCGCCGCGTACCGTGTTGCATTGCCGCAACATTCCGGGAATTCCGTCCGCCGCATTTGGAACAGAAGTGTCGCGGATGGCGAACTATGCTGGGGTCGAACCAACGGCTGGGCGGGGAGACCGGCGATGTACTGGCGGCTGGCACTTGTGGTCAGGACGATCGGCGCGGCCAGGGGCCGCGCGGCCCGCGGGAGGCCTTGCGGAGGCTGAGCCCCGCCCCTTGTTGCAACGCCCTCACGGAACTCGCCCATGAACGACCAGTCCCACCGCCGCTCCGGAGGCCGCGCCGCGCGCCGGGCGCTGCGCGCCGCCCCCCTGACAGACGACCAGCGCGCCGTGCGCCCCGGAATGGAGGGCGGCCGCTACGATCCCCTAACCGACGCCGATGTCGCCCGCATCCACGCCGCCGCCCTGCAGGCGCTGGAAGAGATCGGCCTGGCCGACGCACCGGCCTCGGGCGTCGAGATCCTGACCGGCGCCGGAGCCATCCAGGGCGACGACGGCCGCATCCGCTTTCCAGGCGCGCTGGTCGAGGACATGCTGGCCAAGGCCGCCCGCGGCATCACGCTGCATGGCCGCGAGGCGCGCCACGATCTGCACCTGTCCGGCACCCGGGTGCATTACGGCACCGCCGGGGCCGCGGTGCACCTGGTCGACGCCACCGGCCGCGCCTACCGCGAATCCACCGTGCAGGACCTGCACGACGCCGCCCGGATCGCCGACACGCTCGACAACATTCACTTCCTGCAGCGGCCCATGGTCTGCCGCGACATTCCCGACAACCGCGAGATGGACCTGAACACCATCTATGCCTGCGTCTCGGGCACCGCCAAGCATATCGGCGTCAGCTTCACCGAGCCGGGATTCGTCGCCGACGGCATCGAGATGCTGCACATGGTGGCGGGCGGCGAGGAAGCCTGGCGCGCCCGTCCCTTCGTCTCCAACACCAACTGCTTCGTCGTGCCGCCGATGAAATTCGCCACCGAGGCCTGCCTGGTGATGGAGAACTGCATCCGCGCGGGCATGCCGGTCTTGCTGCTTTCAGCGGGCATGGCCGGGGCCACCGCGCCCTCGACCGTGGCGGGCGCCATCGTGCAGGCGGTGGCCGAGTGCCTGGCGGGCATCGTCTATGTCAACGCGATGCAGCCGGGCCACCCGGCGGTCTTCGGCACCTGGCCCTTCGGGCTGGATCTGCGCACCGGCGCGATGAGCGTGGGGTCCGGCGAGCAGGCGCTGCTGACGGCGGGCTGCGCGCAGATGCACCGGTTCTACGGCGTGCCCGGCGGCGCCGCGGCTGGCGCATCCGACGCCAAGCTGCCCGACATGCAGGCCGGGTGGGAGCAGATGTGCTCGAACGTCATGGCGGGGCTCGCCGGGCTGAACATGGTCTACGAGGCGGCCGGGATGCATGCCTCGCTGCTGGGCTTCTGCCACGAAAGCCTGATCCTCGGTGACGACATCATCGGCCAGGCGCTGCGCTGTGTGCGCGGGATCGAGGTGGACGACGAGACCCTGGCGCTGGACCAGATGCGGCAGGTCTGCCTCGGCGGTCCGGGACATTACCTGGGCACCGACCAGACGCTGGCGCGGATGCAGGCCGATCATGTCTATCCCCGCCTGGGCGATCGCACTTCGCCCAAGGAGTGGGACGAGATCGGCAAGCCCGACCTGGTGGCGGCGGCCAAGGCGCGGAAGGAGGCAATCCTGGCCACCCGCTCCGCGGCGCGACTGGATCCGCAGACCGACGCGGCGATCCGCAAGCGATTCCGGATACACCTTCCGGCGTAGCCGACTCGCAGGAGCCGTCTGGAAATGGTAATATCATGATGCGCGGGTCATTTTCCGCGCGGTTTCGATTTGCTCGATATGGATTGGAAACATCATGCGCATTCTGCTTCTGTTGCTCGCTATGTCCTTTGCCACGTCCGCCAGCGCCGGGGCATGCCGGTACCCCATCGACAAACCCGACCGCTGTCCTGGAACGAAATTCCGCGTGGTCCCGCCCGAAGTGGCCAAGGACCTTGAAATCCTGAGAATTCCGACCACGGATCCCATTCCCCTTATCGTCGGGCATTACTGGAAGTGTCGCACGGAAGGCGGTCGCACGCCGATCGGCGATCATCCCGAATTCGAGATCTGCGACCTGGTGACGGTAGTTTGCACTTCGGACCAGAGCTTTTGCGTGGAGAATTGACCGGGCATTCAGTTCTTCTGAGCCAGATCCTCCAACTCCAGCCATTCGGTCTCGGCAGCCTCCAGCGCCGCCTGCCGCTCGGCCAGAGCCGCGCTGGCCTTGGCGAATCTGTCCGGGTCGCGGGCGTAGAGAGCGGGGTCGGACAACAGCTCCGACAGCTTGGCGATCTCGGCCTCCAGCCGGACAATCAGCTGCGGTAGCGCCTCGAGCCGGTGCTTCTGGGTGAAGCTGAGCCCCTTTGACACCGCCTTCTTCCGGGGCGCGGCGGCTGGTTTCGGCCCGGGCCTTGAGGTTTCCGGCGCGGCCTCGTCCTCGCCGCGCTGCGCCCGGTAATCCGACCAGCCGCCCGCATAGACCACCGCGCGCCCGTCGCCCTCCATCGCGACGGTGGTGGTGGCGACGCGGTCGAGGAAATCGCGATCGTGACTGACCAGCAGCACGGTGCCGGCATAATCGCCCAGCAGGTCCTGCAAGAGGTCCAGCGTCTCGATATCCAGGTCGTTCGTCGGCTCGTCCAGCACCAGCAGGTTCGATTGCCGCGCCATGATCCGCGCCAGAAGCAGCCGCGCCGTCTCGCCGCCCGAAAGCGAGCGCACCGGCGCGCGGGCCTGCGCCTCGGAGAACAGGAAATCCTTGAGATAGCCCACCACGTGGCGCGGCGCGCCGCGCACCATCACATGGTCCGAGCGGCCGGTGACGCCCATGTCGGGCGCGTGGGTCAACGTCTCCCAGAGGCTGAGATCAGGGTCCAACGCGGCGCGGTTCTGGTCGAAGACCGCGATGTCGAGATTGGTGCCAAGGGTCACGCTACCGGTGTCTGGTTCCAGCGCGCCGGTCAGCATCTTCAGAAGCGTCGTCTTGCCCACGCCGTTGGGTCCGACAAAGGCAACACGGTCGCCGCGCAGCACCCGCAGCGAGAACGGCTTGAGGAGGATCTTTTCGCCAAAAGCCTTTGAAATCCCCAGCGCTTCGATCACCCGTTTGCCCGAGGCCTGGCCCGGGTCGAGCGCCATGTCCGCAGTGCCCTGCCGCCGGATCTGCGCCGCGCGCTCGGCCCGCAGCGCCTTGAGCGCCCGCAGGCGGCCTTGGTTGCGGGTGCGGCGGGCCGAGATGCCCTCGACCGCCCAGCGCGCCTCGGCCCGGATCTTGCGGTCGAGCTTGTGGCGCGTCTCGTCCTCCTCGGCCCAGACCTTGTCGCGCCAGTCCTCGAAACCGTCGAAGCCATGCTCGCGCCGCCGCACCACGCCGCGATCGATCCACAGCGTCGCCCGGGTCAGCGCGCGCAGAAACGCCCGGTCGTGGCTGATCAGCACGAAGGCCGCGCGGCTGGAGCGCAGGTGCTCCTCCAGCCAGCCGATGGCGGTGATGTCCAGGTGGTTGGTGGGCTCGTCGAGCAGCATCAGCGCCGGTTCCGCCGCGATCAGCCGCGCCAGCGCCGCGCGGCGCCGCTCGCCGCCGCTGGCGGCCGAGACCGGCGTCGCGGGGTCGAACTTCAGCCCCTCGGCGGCCTTGTCGATCCGGTACTCCTCGCCTGCCGGCAGGCCGGCGGCGGCGAAGTCGCGCAGGGTGGCGAAGCCGGACAGGTCGGGGTCCTGCTCCATGTAGCCCACGGTGGCGCCCGGCGGCGTGACGACCGCGCCGCGGTCGGGCTCCACCAGCCCGGCCATCACCTTCATCAGCGTCGACTTGCCCGATCCGTTGCGCCCCACCAGCGCCACCCGGTCGCCGGGCTGGATCACCGCGTCGACGCCGTCAAGCAGCGGATCGCCGCCGAAGGTCAGCGCGATGTCGGTCAGTTGCAAAAGCGGGGCCCGGGCCATAGCGGCCAGCTAATCGCCGCGCCGGGCGGCGTCAATGCCGGGCCGCCGAGCGGACGGGCGCGCGCCGTGGCAGACGGCGAGACGGCTATCCGGCCACGGCCCGCAGGGCGCGCGCCCGGCCGGCCGGAATCGCGCCGATCTCGAGCCCGGTGAAGACGTGCAGCGTATTCATCCCGGCATCGACCACCGCGTGGTCGCTGACCCAGCCGCCCATCGCCAGGTATGTGCGCAGCAGCGGCGGCATCGTCTGCATCGCCCGGCGCGAGTCGGGCGCATCTGGCAGATCGCGCGCGAAGCGGACGACCTGCGCCGCCTTGATCCGCGGCAACCAGCGCGCCGGCCCGAGATGCCGCGCTCTCAGCACCCCGAAGGCGTCGAGATACGCGCCCGGATCGGTGCCCCGGAACGACGAGCAGCCGAACAGCATGCCGATCCCGGTGGTGTCGACGAACCGGGTCATCGCCCCCCACGCCACGCGCAGGATATCGGGATCTATGCATCCGGGGCGGATGCAGAAGCGCCCGACCTCGGCCAGGCGGCCGGGGAACCGTCCCAGGGCTCCGAGGTCATAATATTGCGCGGCGTAGCTGCGGTATATTTCGCGTCCCGCCGCAAGCGGCAGCAGCCGGAAGCAGCAAACCAGTCTGCCGGATTGCGACTCCTCCACCAGGACGTGCCGGCTGATGTCGTCGAAGGCGTCGCGATCCCGTCCGCTGGCGCCCGCGACCGCGCCGCCATGTTCCACGAAGACGAGGTGACGCAGCCGCTGCGCGGCCAGAAGGTCGACCCCGGATTTGGCCGTGCGCGCCGCGTAGCGGCCCCTGCGCAGGGCAATCACCGGTTCACGATCCTTTTTGTTGGACGCTGGCCGCGGCATCCTAGATATGTCTCGCGTGAAATGTGTCCGCACTATGCGACAAGAGCCCGCCGAAAGGACAGTGCCAAGATGGAAAAGGTCACCAAGACGGACGACGAGTGGCGCGATCAGCTCAGCGCCCTGGCCTACAAGGTCACCCGCAAGCACGGAACTGAACGGGCGTTCAGCCACGAGGACTTTCCCGAGGGCCCGGGCATGTTCACCTGCGTCTGCTGCGGCGCGCCGCTCTTCGACAAGGCGCACAAGTTCGACAGCGGCACCGGTTGGCCGTCGTTCTACAAGCCGGCCAATAGCGAAATGGTCGGCGAAAAACAGGATAACAGCTGGTTCATGCGCCGCACCGAGGTGCATTGCAACCGCTGCGAGGCGCATCTGGGCCATGTCTTTCCCGACGGCCCGCAGCCGACCGGCCTGCGCTACTGCATCAACGGCGTGGCGCTGGAATTCGAGCCCAGGGAAGAATAGCGGCGCGGCGCGACGTCCCGCCCAAAATCGCTCGCGGTCCAGCAGC
>JAHELH010000373.1 GCA_024644285.1 Paracoccaceae bacterium
CTAATCGCCGACCGGTTCGAGGGCTGACACGACTGGCGCATAGGCGGTAGGGTGGGTTTTCAACCCACCGTTCCGCAAGGAGGCACCGGATGCTGATCCCCGCCACCCGCTACCGCGATCCCGAGGCCGCGCTGCGTTTCCTTTGCGATGTTCTGGGAGTTGAAGAACGCGCCGTATACCGTTCGGATAACGGGACAATCCAGCATGCGCAGATGCGCGCCGGTACCGGGATCATGATGTTCTGCCCGCCCAATGACGGCCCGTTCGAGCGTTTCATGGCCGACCCGAATGACATCGGCGGGCGCGAGACCACGACGATCTACGCCGTCGTTCCAGACGTCGCCGCTCGCCATGCGCGGGCGGTCGCGGCGGGCGCGGACATCCTGTTGCCGCTGAAAGAGCAGGACTACGGCGGCCAGGCGTTCACCGTGGCCGATCCCGAAGGCCATATCTGGACGTTCGGCGACTACGATCCGTTGGCGGCGGGCTGATGGGCGCGGTATATTTCTACCACCTGACACGGCAGCCGCTGGAAGCGACGCTTCCGATCCTGCTGGACAAGGCGCGCGGCGCGGGCTGGCGCGTTGCGGTGCGCGGCACCTCGGCCAAGCGAATGGCCTGGCTCGACGAACGGCTCTGGCTGGGCCGCGACGACGGCTTTCTGCCGCACGGGCTGGCAGGGGGTGACTTCGACGCCGACCAGCCGATCCTGCTGACCACGGATGCCGCCTGCCCGAACGGCGCGGCCTGCGTGATGGCGGTGGACGGGGCCGAGATCTCCGCGGAGGAAGCCGCCGCGCTGGACCGCGCCTGCATCCTCTTCGACGGCAACGACGCCGCGGCGGTCGAGGCCGCCCGCGAGCAATGGCGCGCGCTCACCGCTGCCGGCTGCTCCGCGCAATACTGGAGCGAAGCGAACGGCAAGTGGGCCAAGCAGGCCGAAGCGAACGCCACCGCCGCTCCCTAAAATCGACGCATTCCGCCGCCATCACCGCGCGCGGTGACAGCGGACCGAGGGAACGCGATGTATCACGCAAAGCTGCGCGGCGCGTCGCCGGCGCATGCCGACTACGAATTGCACGTGGCCCACGACCTGGACGCGCTGGCGCCCTGGCGCGCCGGGTGGGAGCGGCTGTGGCGCGCCGACCCCGAGGCCGATCTCTACCTGTCCTGGCCCTGGCTCGGCCGCGTGCTCGCCGCGCACCCCGGTCGCTGGCGGGTCTACCTGCTGACAGAGCCGGGCGGCGGGCCGGTGCGCTGCATCCTGCCGCTGCACGCCGACATGTCGCAGGCGCGCACGAACGACCCAGCCGAGGCGATCCTGCGCCCCGCCGGCCGGCTGGCGATCGCCGAATATACCGGGCTGCTTTGCGACCCGGACCATCTCGGTCCCGCCATCGAGGCCATGGCGCGATCGCTCGCCGCCCAGCCCTGGCGGGCCTTCACCATGAACTACATGCCCGCCCTCGAGCGGGCCGAGCGCCTGATGGCAGCCTTCAGCGCTTTAGGTTTTCGCTGCAAGCGATTGGAAAATCGCGATAACGGAGGCGCAACCGACCTGCTGATCTGCCCGCAGGCAGCACTGGCGGATGATTTCGAAGCTTACCTTATGGGGCTCAGCCGCAGCCGGCGTCAGAAGATCCGCCGCGCGATCCGCAGCCATGTCGAGACCGGTGAAATCCGCCTCACGCTCTCCGACCTCGCCGACCCCGAGCGCGATTACGACCGGTTGCTGGACTTGTGGCAAAGCCGCTGGCGGGCCGAAAAGTCGGAAAGCCGCCTCGACCGCGCCATGCGTAGGCAGAGGCACATGTTCCGCATTTGCCACGCCGCCGGCGTACTGCACATCCCCATCCTGTGGCATCGCGACCGCCCGGTCGCCGGCATCGCCCTGATCGAGAACGCCCGCCGCGGCGCGCTGGTGGTCAAGCTGATCGGCCGCGACCCAACCTTGGCGGACCTGCAGGTGGGCCTGCTGCTGCACGCCCTGACCATCGACTGGGCCATCGGCCGCGGCACCCGCATCTACGATTTCGGCCACGGTGACGAGGCCTACAAGTTCAGTTTCGGCTCCGATCCGGTGCCGCTCATGCGTTTCGTCGTCAAGCCGCCCCGCCAGGCCTGAGACCGGCGTCAGGGACCGCTACGCCCGGCGGCGGCGTCGCCCGCCGCGGCTTCCGCTGGAATCCGCAACGGCGCGCGAGGCTTCCGGGAAGGGGATGCCCTCGTTCACCGAATCCAGCACCCGGCCGAACTTAATCCACTCGAACCCGTTATCGTCATGGTTCATCAGGAAGTTGGCGGCGCGGATCGCCTCCATCTCCACCGGGCGCACCGGGTTCATGATCGCGCTGGTCATTCCCGCGCCGATCGCCATTG
>JAHELH010000374.1 GCA_024644285.1 Paracoccaceae bacterium
CGCCGATTGAGAACAGAGAGGGGCGGCGCCATCGCTGACACCGCCCCGAACTCGTCGACTTGGGTACTCGCTAAGCCGTGCGGCTTACCGCTGGATGTAAACGATCGTGCGGTCCGCCGGTTCCACCAGAACGTACTGGCCGTTCAGGTTGACATAGCGGTATTCGCTCTCGGGAACCTCGTAGAGCGTGACCGTCTCGGGGATGGTCGCGCCGACGACGACCTCGCCCTCGACGAAGATCGGATCGACCGGGTTTTCGACCATGTAGGTCACGACGGTGGTGTCGGGCTCGACCGCCGCGCCACCCAGCATGCCAAGCGCCGCACCGGCGGCGATGGCGGCCGGGCCGCCGACGATCAGAGCGCCGGCAGCAGCGCCCATGGCGCCCAGCGTCAGCGCGGCTTCGGCCTGGTCGTCGTTCTCGTAGGTGATCGTATTGACCTTGACGACCTGGCGGTTCGGGTAGAGCGCCACGACATCGCCCTCGACGGGGATGGTCAGGTAGTCGCCATAGGCCCAGCCCTCGGTGCCGTTATAGGTCACCTTGCACCAGTTCGCCTCGGCCAGGCAACCTTCGACGGTGGCTTCGGCGTTGGCGTCGATCACGTCGAGGATCTTGTAGTTGGCGCCGGGACCGGCACGCAGGTTCAGGTCGGTCGCGGCAGTCGCGGTGGTCTGCGCCAGCGCGGAGCTTGCCATCAGAATGCCTGCCATTGACAGGCCCATCAGCTTTTTGCTCGACATAGTACATTTCCTTTCGTTGCGCCCGCATTGGGACAGCCGTCCCGGTGGGGCAATGTGTCCTCAAAACGCAGGATGACGGCCGCCGGTTCCGCGACGCCCGGAAGAAAAAACCGTGAATAAGCAGGTTGTTGCCGAGGATCGATGCAGTCTCGGCGCTACTCCGCCGCCCGGCCGCCGGTCCCTTGAAATGCGGCGGACACCTCGGATTGGATAATGCGCGCGATCAGGGTGCGCCAACACGCACCAGAGCGGTGACTGTCTCGATTGAGCGGCTCGGTTCCTCTGAAATCTCGTGTTCTTTCTTGACAGGGATATTGGATTATCGTCGGCTCGTAAATCGAACCGTCAACTTAGCGAAAAACCGGAGAGCCCTGTGCAAACGATAATGATTTCACTCCTGGCAAGCCTTTCTCTCAGCAGCGCGGCATTTGCCGCTTGTCCGCCGGAGCCGGTGGCGCACTCCTGGAACCTTGAGAGCGGCGATCAGCGCGTGTCGGGCGATTTCGCTGCGAAACACATGGTTGGAAAGAAAGTCCATTACAGCAATCCTACCGGACGCGAGAACTACGGAGCGGACGGGTCTTACAGCTATAAAGACAAGGGCGGCACGTACGTGGCGAACGGGTACAGGTTCTACTCCGACGGGTCTCGTTGTCTCGACTATGGGAATGGCCCGCGCCACGATCTTTATGTCGTACGTGATGGAAAGTTCTGGCTCGTCAACACGAGTGGCGGGCGTTACCAGGCGCGTATCAGCAACTGAGCCTTCTGGACTGCGCCCGCTTGCAGCCTGGCTAGACCTGCTGGAATACCGCGCCTACCTCGGCGCGGATGATCCGGGCGATCAGGGCGCAATCGGCCAGCGAAAATGTCAGCGGTACGCGCATGTCGAGCAGGCCGGCGAGCACCCGGTCGGTCCGCGGCAGGGCCGGGGTGGCGACATAGCGCCAGCTGTCATAGCGCGAGGTGAAGCCGGCCGGCTCCGCCGCGCCGAACCATTTCAGTTCGACCCCGCGCGCCTTGCAGCGCGCCACCACGTCGCGCACCGCCTCGGGCTGCCAGTCCGGCAGCAGGAACTGGAAGGACGAGCCGACGAAATCCTCCTCTTCGGGGCGGTCGATCAGCCGCAGGCCGGGCGTGTCGCGCAGGCCCGTCTCCAGCGCCCGGTAGCGCTTGGTCCAGCGGTCGCATTGCGCGTCCAGCGCACGCAGCTGCGGCCGCAGGATCGCCGCGCGCAGGTTGTCCATCCGGCCCGACATGTTCGGGGTCTGATAGCGGATCTCGGCAAACGCCTCGGGCGGCGGCGCGGCGCGGTGCCGGTCATAGAGCATGTAGCTGCCCGACAGGATGATCGCGCGGGCCATCAACTGGGCGTCGTCTGTGACGATGAAGCCGCCCTCGCCGGAATTGAGGTGCTTGTAGGTCTGGGTCGAATAGCAGCCGGCGATGCCGAACCGCCCCGACGGCGTGCCGCGCCACTGCGCGCCCATGGTGTGGGCGCAATCCTCGATCACCGTGACGCCGGCACCGTCGCAGATGTCCATGAGCCGTCCCATGTCGCAGAGATGCCCGCGCATGTGGCTGAGCAGCAGCAGCCGCGCGCCGGTGGCGCCGATCTTGGCGGTCAGGTCGTC
>JAHELH010000375.1 GCA_024644285.1 Paracoccaceae bacterium
GCGCGGCCCGTGCCGGGTTCGGCCAGCGTGGCATGTTCGGGGCGGATGCCGAGGGTCTGCGCGCCCGCCGGCGAGCCGGCAACGGTCAAGGTGGGCAAAAAGTTGGTGGCGGGCGAGCCGATGAAGCCCGCGACGAACTCGGTCTGGGGGTCGGCGTAGACGTCGAGCGGCGCGCCCACCTGGTCGGCGCGGCCGGCATTCATCACCACCATGCGGTCGGCCAGGGTCATCGCCTCGACCTGGTCGTGGGTGACGTAGAGCGCGGTGATGCCGAGCTTGCGCTGCAGTTCCTTGATTTCCAGCCGCATCTGGACGCGCAGCTTGGCGTCGAGGTTGCTGAGCGGCTCGTCGAACAGGAACACCTTGGGCTTGCGCACGATGGCCCGGCCCATGGCGACGCGCTGGCGCTGGCCGCCGGAAAGCTCGCGGGGCCTGCGCCCCAGGTAGTCCTCGAGTTGCAGCATCTTGGCGGCCGTGGCGACGCGGTCGGCGATTTCCGGCTTCGGCGTTTTCGCGATCTTCAGGCCATAGGCCATGTTGTCGAAGACGCTCATATGAGGGTAGAGCGCGTAGTTCTGGAACACCATGGCGATGTCGCGGTCCATCGGTTCGGTCTCGTTGACGCGCTTGCCGTCGATGCGGATCTCGCCTTCGGTCACCGTCTCTAGCCCCGCGACCATGCGCAGCAGCGTGGACTTGCCGCAGCCCGAGGGGCCGACGATGACGATGAACTCGCCGTCGGCGATGTCGATCGAGACGCCGTGGATCACCTGGGTCTGGCCGAAGCGTTTCTTGACTTGGTCGAGAGTGACGGTGGCCATTATTTCTCCGATTCCACGAGACCGCGGATGAACAGCTTCTGCATCGAGATCACCACGATCACCGGCGGCAGCATGGCGAGGATCGAGGTCGCCATGATGACCGGCCATTCGGCCACGTCGTCGCCGGAGGGGAACATCTGCTTGATGCCCATCACGATGGTGTTCATCGACGGGTCGGTGGTGATCAGCAGCGGCCAGAGATACTGGTTCCAGCCGTAGATGAACAGGATCACGAAGAGCGCCGCGATGTTGGTCCGGCTCATCGGCAAGAGAATGTCCCAGAAGAACCGCATCGGGCGCGCGCCGTCGACGCGGGCGGCCTCGGCCAGTTCGTCCGGCACGGTCAGGAAGAACTGGCGGAACAGGAAGGTGGCGGTGGCCGAGGCGATCAGCGGCAGGATCAGTCCGGGATAGGAGTTCAGCATGCCGAAATTCGCCGCGACCTCGTAGGTCGGCACGATGCGCACCTCGACCGGCAGCATCAGCGTCATGAAGATCAGCCAGAAGAACAGCTGCCGTCCCGGAAACTTGAAATAGACGATGGCGAAGGCCGAGGTCAGCGAGATGGCGATCTTGCCCAGGGCGATGCCCATGGCCATGACCATCGAGTTGAACATCATCAGCGCGACGGGGGCGTTGATGCCCGAGACCAGCGCGCGGCGGTAGTTTTCGAAGAACTGGTCGCCGGGCAGAAGCGGCATCGGCGGCTTGACGATCTCGGGCTGGCTGACGGTGGAGGCGACGAAGGCCAGCCAGATCGGGAAGGCGATGATCGCGACACCAAGGATCAGCCCGGCATGGATCGCCCAGTAGGACGCGCCGCGCCTTTCGACCATGCCGGGGGCGGGGTCGCGTTTGCGGCCCGTCGGCGCGGCGGCGGCGAGGGGGTCACGCGCGGTCAATAATGCACCTTCCGCTCGATATACTTGAACTGGATCACCGTCAGGATGCCGATGACGAAGAGCAGGATCACCGATTGCGCCGCGCTCGAGCCCAGATCCTGGCCGACGAAGCCGTCGGCGAAGACCTTGTAGACCAGGATCGTGGTCGATTGCTGCGGCCCTCCGGACGTGATGGTGTGGATCACGCCGAAGGTCTCGAAGAAGGCGTAGACGATGTTGACCACCAGCAGGAAGAAGGTGACGGGCGACAAGAGCGGGAAGACGATGGTCCAGAAGCGTTTCCAGAACCGGGCGCCGTCGATGGCGGCGGCCTCGATGACGGAGCGCGGGATCGCCTGGAGGCCGGCGAGAAAGAACAGGAAGTTGTAGCTGATCCGGCCCCAGGCGGAGGCGACGACGACAAGTCCCATCGCTTCCTCGCCGTTCAGCACGTGGTTCCAGTCATAGCCGAGCTGGCCGAGATACCACGAGATGACGCCGACGCGGGTGTTGAACATGAAGAGCCAGATCACGCCGGCCACGGCGGGAGCGACGGCGTAGGGCCAGATCAAGAGCGTGCGGTAGGTGGTGGCGCCCTTGATCAGCCGGTCGGCGAGGACGGCGAGCCAGAGGGCGAAGCCCATCGAGACGACGGTGACGAGGATCGAGAAGAT
>JAHELH010000376.1 GCA_024644285.1 Paracoccaceae bacterium
TTGCGGAACTTGTCGAGGCTCACCACCTCGGCGTCGTGGTGCTCCGCCGCCTTTTCGGGCTCTGTCGTCGCCGCCGGTTCGTCGCTCTCCGGCGTCTCGTCGGTCTCGTCGTCGTCCTCCTGCGTCTCGAATCGCAGACCGAACTCCACCGACGGATCGACGAAGGTCTTGATTGCATCGTAAGGTATATATAGCGGCTCTGGAGTCTCGCCAAAGTTGAGCGTGACAGAGAACCCCTCGTCGGTCACCTCGAGCTTGTCGAACCAGTGCTGCATGACCACCGTCATCTCGTCGGGATAGCGGTCCGACAGCCAGTCGGCGATCTCGACATCCGGATGCATCGTGTCGAAGGTGATGAAGAAATGGTGCTGGCCGGGCAGGCCGTTCCTGGCGACATCGCCCAGGACTTCCTGAATCAGCCCGCGCATCGCGCGGTGCATCAGGTTTCCATAGTCGATGGACGATGACATCGCGGGGGGCCTCCTGCACCGATGCGGTCAGCATAAGGGATTCGGAGCCGATGGAAAGGGCTTCCGGCGGCCGTCCGGCCTATCCCATGGCGCCCAGCGCCAGCCCGCCCAGCGCGGCGCATAGCAGCACGCGTGCCAGGCCCCAATGCAGGCGCAACAGCAGGATGCCGGCGCCCACCGCCAGCGCCAGCGCCGCGGGATCGAGGCTGGACCAGACCGGCGCCAGCAGCGTCGCCGGGCCTATGGCGACCACGTCGATTTGGCCGAAGAAGACGTGCAGCGCGAACCACAGCGACAGGTTCAGGATCACGCCGACCACGGCGGCGGTGATCGCCTGCAGCGCCCCGGTCAGCCGCGGCCGGGTCGAGATCCAGTCGATGTAGGGCGCACCGGCGAAGATCCACAGAAAGCAGGGCACGAAAGTGACCCACAGCGTCAGCGCGGCCGCCGCCACGCCCAGGGCCAGTCCGCCGGGGCCGTAGCCCGCCAGGAAGCCCACGAACTGGGTGACCAGGATCAGCGGGCCGGGCGTCGTCTCGGCCAGGCCCAGACCGTCCATCATCTGCGCGGTGCCGATCCAGCCGTGCTGCTGCACCACCTCCTGCGTCATGTAGGCCAGCACCGCGTAGGCGCCGCCGAAGGTGACGACGGCGAGCTTGGAGAAGAACAGCCCGATCTCGGTCAGCCGCTCGGCGCCCGCCGCCCAGAGCGCGGCGATGGGCAGCCACCACAGCGCCAGCCAAAGGGCGACGGTGCGCACGGTGCGCGGGCGCACCAGCGGCGGCGCGGCGCCGTTCTCGCCACCGCCGGCCCAGGCGCCGTAGACGGCCGCCGCCGCGATGATCGCCGGGAACGGCACCGCGAAGATGAAGATCGCGACGAAGGACAGGCCCGCCACGAGCCAGCGGTCCGCCCCGTGCAGCGCCTTTTTCGACACCCTCAGAAGCGCCTCGAGCACGATGACCACGACGGTGGCCTTGATGCCGAGAAACAGCGCCTCGACCAGCGGCACCGCGCCGTAGAGCGCGTAGGCGATGGACAGCGCCAGCATCACCGCCGCGCCGGGCAGGACGAACAGCAGCCCCGCGATCAGCCCGCCGAGCGTGCCGTGCAGCCGCCAGCCGGCATAGGTGGCCAGCTGCATCGCCTCGGGGCCCGGCAACAGCATGCAGAAGCTCAGCGCGTTGAGGAACTGCTTCTCGGTCAGCCAGGGCCGCGCGTCCACCAGTTCGCGGTGCATCAGGGCGATCTGCGCCGCCGGTCCACCGAAGCTGAAGATCCCGATGCGCCCGAAGACGCGGGTGATCTCGGCGATCGAGGGCGTCATGGCCGCCGGTCCGCCGGCCAGTCGTGGCCCTCGTCGAACCCGTCGCGCGCCCAGCGGTAGAGCGCGTCGTAGACGCCCAGGCCCGCCGAAAGTTGCTGCTGGTCGTCACGGTATTGCCGCGACAGGCCGACCGAGACCGCCAGCAGCCCCGCGGCCTGCGGCGCCAGGTCGTGGCGGTCGGTATCGGCGCCGCGGATCACCGTGGCCAGCCGGTCGAGCGGCTCGGAATGCAGCGCGAATTCGTCGAGCATGGTGTCGAAGCTGCAGGTCTCGCCACGATGCGACCAGAACGCTCCCTCGACATCGAACGGCGTGGCGCCGAAGCGGTCGGCGACGCCTGCAACCTCGGACGGCGCGACGAAAAGAAACCGCGCCGAAGCATCGACGAAGCGGCGGATCAGCCAGGGGCAGGCGATCCGGTCGATCTTGGGCCGGTGCCGGGTGACCCACAGCGTCGCGCCGCCGACCGGCGCGGGGATCGCGGCGGCGGGGATGCGGCAGGTATCCGCGGCGTCGCGCCAGGCGAACATGCCGCCCTGCAGGAATTCCGCCGCCATGCCCTCGCTGCGCAGCCA
>JAHELH010000377.1 GCA_024644285.1 Paracoccaceae bacterium
CCGATGCCGCCGAAGGACAAGTACGACCGGATCGCCAGCGACGCCGAGCTTGGGCTTGTGTGAGCTTTTGCGCCGCGCGTTGCGCGTCGCGACGCGGGGGGCCAGCCCCCCGCACCCCCCGGGATATTTGTAAAAGAGAAGAAGGAGCCTGAGCTATGCTGCGAATTCGCGGCTTCCCTTTTTCGGTGCGCCAATTATACTTGGCACCATGACCACGACCGGAAATACTCTCATCGGGGCGCCGTTGCGCCTGCGTGGTCTGCTTCTCCTTAGCCGCCTCTGAGCGCAGCCTTCGGCGCGACCGCTCAGAGGACGCCATTCGCGCCAGCAGACGGCTCAAGGAAAAAGAGAGACACCCCATGACACAGACAGACAAGGACCGCGTCCTGATCTTCGACACGACGCTGCGCGACGGCGAGCAATCGCCCGGCGCCACCATGACCCACGAGGAAAAACTGGAAATCGCCGGGCTGCTGGACGAGATGGGCGTCGACATCATCGAGGCGGGCTTTCCCATCGCCAGCGAGGGCGATTTCAACGCCGTGAGCGCCATCGCCAAGCAGGCGCAGAACGCGGTGATCTGCGGGCTGAGCCGTGCGAATTACAAGGATATCGACCGCTGCTGGGAGGCGGTGAAGCACGCGAAACGCCCGCGCATCCACACCTTCATCGGCACCTCGCCGCTGCACCGCGCCATCCCGAACCTGACGAAAGAGGAGATGGCCGAGCGGATCCACGACTGCGTCACCCACGCCCGAAACCTCTGCGACAACGTGCAATGGTCGTCGATGGATGCCACCCGCACCGAATGGGATTTCCTCAAGCGCACGATCGACATCGCGATCAAGGCCGGCGCGACGACGATCAATATCCCCGACACGGTGGGCTACACCGCGCCGGTGGAGTCGGCCGACCTGATCCGGCGGCTGATCGCCGAGGTCGACGGCGCCGACGAGGTGGTCTTCGCCACCCATTGCCACAACGACCTGGGCATGGCGACGGCGAACAGCCTGGCCGCGGTGGCCGGCGGCGCGCGGCAGATCGAGTGCACGATCAACGGCCTGGGCGAGCGCGCCGGCAACACCGCCCTGGAAGAGGTGGTGATGGCGATGAAGGTGCGCCACGACATCATGCCCTGGCACACCGGCGTCGACACCACCAAGATCATGAACGTCTCGCGCCGCGTGGCGACGGTCTCGGGCTTTCAGGTGCAGTACAACAAGGCCATCGTCGGCAAGAACGCCTTTGCCCACGAATCGGGCATTCACCAGGACGGGATGCTGAAGAACGCCGAAACCTTCGAGATCATGCGGCCCGAGGATGTGGGGCTTTCCGAGACCAACATCGTGATGGGCAAGCATTCGGGGCGCGCCGCGCTGCGCAGCAAACTGAAGAACCTGGGCTACGACCTGGCCGATAACCAGCTCAACGACGTTTTCGTGCGGTTCAAGGCGCTGGCGGACCGCAAGAAAGAAGTGTTCGACGACGACCTGGTGGCGCTGATGCGCGATTCGGCGGTCGAGGCGGTCAACGACCGGCTGCAGGTGAAGTTCCTGCGGGTGATCTGCGGCACCGAGGCGCCGCAATCGGCGGACCTTACGATGAACGTCGACGGCGCGGATCATCAGGTGACGGCCACCGGCGACGGACCGGTGGATGCGACCTTCAAGGCTATCAAGAAGATCTTCCCGCACGAGGTGAACCTGCAGCTATTCCAGGTGCATGCGGTGACCGAAGGCACAGACGCGCAGGCCACGGTCAGCGTCCGGCTGGAAGAAGACGGGCGCATCGCCACCGGCCAGGCTGCCGATACCGACACGGTGGTGGCCAGCGCCAAGGCCTATGTCACGGCGCTGAACCGGCTTCTTGTGCGGCGCGAGAAGAGCGCGCCGGGCGCGGATGTAAAGGGCGTCAGCTACAAGGACGTCGGCTGACACGCAGGCGCGGGGTCCGGTTGCCCCGCGCCGATTCAGCGCAACGGAAAAATATTTCGCATCGCCGTTGCGGGATTGCACCGTACGGGCTTCCGGCGGCATCATCTTTCACTTCTGCAACAATCCGGCAAATTTTTTCTAACATTTACGGTGCAGGTATTTCATAAATAATACGCGACTGGTGCGGCTGCACAAATCGAACATGGGCCCAAAAAGGGCGATTGCGGGCCGATTTGCGCGAATTCACGCTGTCCCGGACGAAGCCCACCCCTTTCCCTCGATTGCGCACCTCCATATAAGGCCGGCGAACAGGGGCGGCGTCAGCGCCCCTTCTGCTGCTGCACCAACGAGCAAGGCGTCTCATGTCCTTATTTTCAGGATTGTTTTCGTCCGACATGGCGATCGACCTCGGCACCGCGAACACGCTTGTCTA
>JAHELH010000378.1 GCA_024644285.1 Paracoccaceae bacterium
GCGGCGCACGAGCGGCTGGTCTATGAAAAGCTGAAACGCCAGATGGCCGAGGCCGGCGTCGCCGCGCAGGCGCTGCTGATCCCCGAGATCGTCGAGATGAGCGAGGGCGACGCCGCGCTGCTGCTCGACATGGCCGACGATCTCGCACGGGTCGGGCTCAGCGTGGAGCCTTTCGGCCCCGGCGCCGTCGCGGTGCGCGAAACCCCGGCGATTCTGGGCCCGGTGGACGCCAGCGCGATGCTGCGGGACATCCTTGACGAAGTGAAGGACCAGGGCGGCAGCCAGCAGGTCGCGGCGCGCATCGACGCGGTGCTGAGCCGCATGGCCTGCCACGGCTCGGTGCGATCGGGCCGTCGGATGGGGGCCGAGGAGATGAACGCGCTGTTGCGCGAGATGGAGGCGACGCCGCATTCCGGTCAGTGCAACCACGGGCGGCCGACCTACGTCGAACTGAAGCTGGCCGATATCGAGCGGCTGTTCGGACGGCGATGATCCAGATCGGGGATATCACCGTCGACCTCGGCGATCCGCTGACCCAGGGCACGCTGGCGGCAGCGGCGATCCTGATCCTGTTCCTGATCCTGCTGATCGCCGCGGTGCGCGCCGCCGCCCGGTCCGCCCGCAACGTCGAGGAGGTGGCGCAGCAGGTCGGCCGGATGAACCAGGATGTAGGCGTCCTCGGGCAGGGCCAGCAGCAGCTGGCGGGCACCCTGCAATCGGTCAGCGAGACCCAGACCAGCGCCCAGCTGAAAGTGATCCAGACCGTAGAATCGCGCCTGGCCGAGGTGCAGCTGCAAACCAACGAGCGGCTGGCCGAGAACGCCCGCCGCGCGGCGCATGCGCTGTCCGAGATGCAGGAGCGGATGCGCGAGACGCTGCACGGCTCGTCCGAAAAGACGACGCAGAGCCTGACGCAGCTGCAGGAACGGCTGGCGACCATCGACAAGGCTCAGACCAACATCGAGAAGCTGTCGGGCGACGTGCTGAGCCTGCAGGACATCCTGTCGAACAAACAGACCCGCGGGGCGTTCGGCGAGATCCAGTTGAACGATATCGTGTCGAAGGCGCTGCCGTCGGATGCCTACGCGTTGCAGCCGACGCTGTCTAACGGCAGCCGGCCGGATTGCCTGATCCACCTGCCCAACCCGCCGGGCCCCATCGTCATCGACGCCAAGTTCCCGCTGGAGGATTACGAGCGCTACGTCAATGCCGAGGGCAAGGAGGCGCAGTTGCGCGCGCTCAAGGTCTTCGGCGCGGCGGTTCGCACGCATATCAAGGCGATCGCGGAGAAGTACCTGATCGAGGGCGAGACGGCGGACGGGGCGCTGATGTTCCTGCCCTCGGAAGCGGTCTATGCCGAATTGCACGCGCGGCTGCCGGAAGTGGTGCGCGAGGGCTTTGCCGCGCGGGTGTGGATCGTGTCGCCGACGACCTGCATGGCGACGCTGAACACGATGCGGGCGATCCTGAAGGACGCGCGGATGCGTGAGCAGGCGGGCGCGATCCGCAAGGAACTGGCGCTGCTGCACGGCGATGTCGACCGGCTGGGCACGCGGGTCGAGAACCTCGACCGGCATTTTTCCATGGCGTCGAAGGACATCGCCGAGATCAAGTTATCCGCCGACAAGGCGGGCCGCCGGGCGCAGCGGCTCGACAGCTTCGACTTCGAGGAACTGTCGCCCGAGGACGGGGGCGCCCGGGTCGTGCCCTTGCGTTCGTCCGACAGCTAGGCTTCAAATCGCGGGGTCCGGCCAGAAGGAGCCCCGGCGATGAGCGATCCGTTCTTTCACCCCGTCTCGGGCTTCGATTTGCCGCGCTTTGCCGGTGTGCCGACTTTCATGCGCCTGCCGCTGGTGCCGCCGGGCCACGACCGGTTCGCCGAGGTCGATATCGGCCTGATCGGTGTGCCGTGGGACAGCGGCACCACCAACCGCCCGGGCCCGCGCCACGGGCCGCGGCAGATGCGCGACGCCTCGACGATGATCCGGGCGGAAAACGGGATCACCCGGGTCAGGCCGTTCGAGGCGGTGAATTGCGCCGATCTGGGCGATGTCGGGCCGAACCCGACGGATATCGCCGAAAGCATGGAGCGGATCACCGCGTTCTACCGGCAGGTCATCGGTGCGGGGATCGCCCCGCTGACGGCCGGCGGAGATCATTTGTCGAGCCTGCCGATCCTGCGGGCGGTGGCGGCAGACGGGCCGGTCGGGATGATCCATTTCGACAGCCATACCGACCTGTTTCACAGCTATTTCGGCGGCACGATGTACACCCACGGCACGCCGTTCCGGCGGGCGGTGGAAGAGGAGTTGCTGGATCCGAAACGGGTGATCCAGATCGGCATCCGCGGCACCGCGTATGATC
>JAHELH010000379.1 GCA_024644285.1 Paracoccaceae bacterium
CCGGCGCGGCCCTCCGGTCCGCGATGCCGCGCCCGGGCCGCGGCACAAATCCGCCCGGCAATCGGCCCGCCCCGGCCTGCTTTCGGGCGCAATTTCGCCCCGATCCTGCGGCAAGGTTGACCGAGTGCAATCTGGACCGAATGTGACCCGATGGATCTTTCAGGCTTCGGAATCATCGCTATGGGCCTCGGCGTGGCCGCGATCATGGCCGCGCTGCAATACCTTATCGGCCGTCTGCGTCCCAAGGAGCTTGCCGGCGACCACGGCACGCTGCACCTCAACGACTCGGTGATCGGCGTCGCGATCCTGATCGTCTGGGGCGTGGGCTGCGCCGCGGTGTTCTACCACGTGGCGGTCGCGCAATCGATCCTGGCGCTGGCGATCGCCTTCGTCAGCCTCGTGGCGGTGCCGGTCATGGCCACTGCGTTCTCGGCGACCTACGACATCAGCTGGGACATGAACGCGATCACCGGCCCGACGACGTTGCGCCACCCGCCGTTCAACCCCAAACGCATGGAGATGCCGTTCGACGCCATCGTGGCGGCCGGGCAGGACCGCTGGGGCAATTACTTCGTCGAGGACGACGACGGCAACCGGATCCGCTGGAACTGGTTCTACAACGGCTATCCCGAGCTCATGCACTTCGTCGAGGATCTCTGCCCGCACCTGTTCCCCGAACTCGACGCGGATGAGGCCGTCACCGCCTAGCGTTCCGCATGACCGGGGCGGGCACCGATCGTCCGGCCATTGACATGGGCGCCGCATCGGTTGTGTGCTGCCAGCCATCCCGATGCGGAGGCTGACCTTGACCCGACTGATTTACGCGCTGCTCGCATCCGCCGCGCTCGCGACGCAGGCCCCGGCGGAGACGGTGGTGAGCCATGGCTATTCCACCTTCGGCGACCTGAAATACGGGCCCGACTTCACCCATTTCGACTATGCCGATCCCGGCGCGCCGCAGGGCGGGACGATGAGCCAGCGGCAATTGTTCGGCACACCCACCTTCGACAGTCTCAACGCCTTCATCGTCAAGGGCGACAGCGCGCCCGAGGTCGGGATCCATGTCTATGACAGCCTGATGGTGCGCGCCTATGACGAGCCCGACGCGCTTTACGGGCTGATCGCGGAAAGCATCGAATACCCCAAGGACCTGGCATGGGTCGCCTTCGAGATGCGGCCCGAGGCGCGGTTCCACGACGGCGCGCCGGTGACCGCGGCGGACGTGGTGTTCACGGTCGAGGCGCTGCAGGAGAAGGGTCATCCCTATTACCGCAACCTGCTGTCGGACGTGCAGGCGGTGACGGCGGAGGGGACGCGGCGGGTCCGCTTCGACCTGGCGCCGGGCGCCGGGCGCGCGCTGCCGGGGGACATCGCCGAACTGCCGGTCCTGCCGGCGCGTTTCTACGACGACAACCCGTTCGACGAGACCTGGATGACCCCGCCGCTCGGATCGGGGCCCTACGTGCTGGACGCGGTCGACCCGCCGCGCTCGATCCGGTTCTGCCGGGCCGAGGATTACTGGGCCCGCGACCTGCCGGTGAATGCCGGCAAGAACAATTTCGACTGCTTCGACTACGAGTATTTCGCCGACGATCTTGTCGGGCTGGAAGCCTTCGCGGCCGGCGAATACCTGATGCGCGTCGAGTACCGCTCGGCCTCGTGGGCGACGGGCTATGATTTCCCCGCCGCGCGGCGCGGCTGGGTCAAGCAGATGCTGCTGCCCGATGCGCGGCCGGCCAACGCGCAGGGCATCTGGTTCAACATGCGGCGGCCGGCCCTGCAGGACATCCGGGTGCGCCGGGCGCTGCAATACGGCTTCAATTTCGAATGGACGAACGCGACGCTGTTCTACGACGCCTACAAGCGGACCGACAGCTTCTTCGAGAACACCGACATGCAGGCCGAGGGTCTACCCGAGGGGGCGGAACTGGCGCTGCTGGAGGAATTCCGCGACCGGCTGCCGCCCGAGGTCTTCACCGCGCCGCCCGAGCCGCCCTATGGCGGCGCGTCCACCCCGCGCGACCGGGCGGGGCTGCGGCAGGCTGGCCGGCTGCTGGACGCGGCGGGCTGGGCGGTGGGTGCGGACGGGCTGCGGCGCAACGCCGCCGGCGAGCCGCTGCGGCTGGAATTCCCCGACGACAGCCGCACGATGGAGCGGGTGATGACGCCGTTCGTGGAGAACCTGCGCAGCATCGGCGTCGATATCGGCTTTGAGCTGATCGATCCCAGCGGCTGGGCGCAGCGGCGGCAGCAATTCGATTTCGACCTCGCCACGGCGGCCTGGCAGGTCCAGGTGACCCCGGGGGCCGAGCTGCGCGCCTTCTACGGCTCGGCGGCGGCGGCGGCGGAGGGCAGCAA
>JAHELH010000380.1 GCA_024644285.1 Paracoccaceae bacterium
AACCAAGAAACGCCGTGGTCGGCCGCTCCCGTCGCTGGGGGCCGCATCCGGCAAGGAGAAGCGACATGAAACTGCACGAACTGTCCGACAATCCGGGCGCGACCCACAAGCCCAAGCGCGTCGGCCGCGGCCCCGGCTCGGGCCTGGGCAAGACCGGCGGACGCGGCATCAAGGGCCAGAAGTCCCGCTCGGGCGTGGCGATCAACGGCTACGAGGGCGGTCAGATGCCGCTGTACCAGCGGCTTCCGAAGCGCGGCTTCAACAAGCCCAACCGCAAGAAATTCGCCGTCATCAACCTCGGGATCATCCAGAAATTCATCGACGCCGGCAAGCTGGGCGCCGAGATCACCGAGACCGAGCTGGTCGACAGCGGCGCTGTGCGCCGCAAACTCGACGGCGTGCGGGTGCTGGGCAAGGGCGAGCTGACCGCGAAGGTCCAGCTGACCGTCACCGGCGCGTCCAAGTCGGCGGTCGAGGCGGTCGAGAAGGCCGGCGGCTCGCTGACGGTCACAACGGCGGCAGCTTCCGAATAATAGGTTGTGAGCGCCGCCGGCGGCGCTTACATGCCTTGCCAAGAGTTTTCCAAGCGCCGCCCCGGGAAACCCGCGAGGCGGCGCTCGACATAAGAGAGACCCGCATGGCTTCAGCAGCAGAACAGATGGCCGCGAACATGAGCTGGGGCGCCTTTGGCCGGGCGACGGAACTCAGGCAGCGCATCGTCTTCACCCTTGGCCTTCTGATCGTCTACCGCCTTGGCACCTACATTCCGGTCCCCGGGATCGACGGCAACGCGCTGCGCGATTTCATGGATCAGGCGGCGTCCGGCCTCGGCGGCATCCTCAACATGTTCACCGGCGGCGCGATTTCCCGCATGGGTATCTTCGCGTTGGGGATCATGCCCTACATCTCGGCCTCGATCATCATCCAGCTGATGGCGGCGATGGTGCCGCAGCTCGAACAGCTGAAGAAAGAGGGCGAGCAGGGCCGCCGCAAGCTGAACCAGTACACCCGCTACGGCACGGTGTTCCTGGCCACCTTCCAGGCCTACGGGCTGGCCGTGTCGCTGCAATCGGGCGAGCTGGTCACCAATCCTGGCTGGTTCTTCATCGCCGCCTGCGTCATCACGCTGGTGGGCGGCACCATGTTCCTGATGTGGCTGGGCGAGCAGATAACCGCCCGCGGCATCGGCAACGGCATCTCGCTCATCATCTTCGTGGGCATCATCGCCGAGGTTCCGGCGGCGCTGGCGCAGTTCTTCGCCTCCGGCCGCTCGGGCGCGATCAGCCCGGCGGTGATCGTCGGTGTGCTGGTCATGGTCGTGGTGGTGATCGGCTTCGTGGTGTTCATGGAGCGGTCCTTGCGCAAGATCCACATCCAGTACCCGCGCCGCCAGGCTGGCATGAAGGTCTACGAGGGCGGCTCGTCGCACCTGCCGATCAAGGTCAACCCGGCCGGCGTGATCCCGGCGATCTTCGCCTCGTCGCTGCTTTTGCTGCCCACGACCATCGCCACTTTCAGCCAGTCGCAATCCGGCCCGGTGATGGCGACGATCCTGGCCTATTTCGGCCCCGGCCAGCCGCTCTACCTGGCGTTCTTCACCGCGATGATCGTGTTCTTCACCTTCTTCTACACCTTCAACGTCAGCTTCAAGACCGACGACGTCGCCGAGAACCTGAAGAACCAGAACGGTTTCGTCCCCGGCATCCGGCCGGGCAAGAAGACCGAGGAATATCTCGACTACGTGGTGACGCGCATCCTGGTGCTGGGCTCGGGTTATCTGGCGCTGGTCTGCCTGCTGCCGGAGATCCTGCGCAGCCAGCTGGCGATACCGTTCTACTTCGGCGGCACCTCGGTGCTGATCGTGGTCTCGGTCAGCATGGACACGGTGCAGCAGGTGCAAAGCCACCTTCTGGCGCATCAATACGAAGGCCTGATCGAAAGGTCGCAACTGCGCGGCAAGCGGCGCGGGGGCAAGAAGACACCGGCCAGGCGCCACTAGACCAACAGCGCCGCCCGGCAGAGGCGGCCCGCAGGGGACAGCGACATGAACATCATCCTTCTCGGACCGCCGGGGGCGGGCAAGGGCACCCAGGCCCGCATTCTCACCGACGAGCGCCAGATGGTGCAGCTGTCCACCGGCGACATGCTGCGCGAGGCGCGCACCTCGGGCACCGAGATGGGCCGCCGCGTGGCCGACGTGATGGACCGGGGCGAGCTGGTCACCGACGAGATCGTCATCGGCCTGATCCGGGAAAAGCTGGAAAGCGGCGCGAAAGGCGGCGGCTTCATCTTCGACGGCTTTCCCCGGACGCTGGCGCAGGCCGACGCGCTCGGCAAGCTTCTGGACGAGGTCG
>JAHELH010000077.1 GCA_024644285.1 Paracoccaceae bacterium
GGCGGCTCGATCATCCAGATCTCCAGTCAGATGGGCCATGTCGGCGGCATCGACCGCGCGGTCTATTGCGCCTCCAAGCACGGGGTCGAGGGGATGACCAGGGCGATGGCCATCGAATGGGGGCCGAAAGGCATTCGCGTCAACACGCTGTGTCCCACCTTCATCCGCACGCCGCTGACCGAGGCGACGTTCAACGACCCCGAGCGGCTGGCCTGGGTGAAGTCCAAGATCAAGCTCGACCGGGTGGGCGAGGTCGAGGACATCATGGGGCCGGTGCTGTTTCTCGCCTCCGACGCCTCGGCGCTGGTCACCGGCACTGCGCTGCTGGTGGACGGCGGCTGGACGGCGGGGTAGGGCGGTACGGGCGAACCATGCAAGCGGGCGCGAAACGAGACATGGCCGAGACCACACCCCTTGTCCTGCTGCCGGGCCTGATGTGCGACGCGCGGCTGTTCCTGCCGCAGATCGCGGCGCTGTCGGGCGAATTTCCGGTGCAGGTGATGCCGCTGACCCGCGACGAGACGGTCGAGGACATGGCCCGGACCGTGCTCGCCGCCGCGCCCGAGATCTTCGCGCTGGCCGGGCTGTCGATGGGCGGAATCGTGGCCATGGAGGTGCTGCGCAGGGCCCCCGGCCGGGTCACAAGGCTTGCGCTGATGGACACCAATTGCCAGGCCGAAATGCCGAATGTCGCCGCCGCGCGCGAGCCGCAGATCATCGGCGCCAAGACCGGGCGGCTGGCCGAGATCATGCGGGACGAGATGAAGCCGAACTACCTGGCGCCGGGACCGCACCGTGTCGGGGTGCTGAACATCGTGATGCAGATGGCGCTGGACCTTGGCCCTGAGGTGTTCGTGCGCCAGTCCCGCGCCCTGCAACGGCGTCCAGATCAGCAGGCCACGCTGCGCCGCGCCAGGACGCCGACCCTGATTCTATGTGGCGAGCACGATGCGCTGTGCCCGCTGCGCCGTCATGAATTCATGGCGCACCTGATGCCCAACGCGCATCTCGAGGTCATACAGGAAGCTGGCCATCTTCCGACACTTGAACGTCCTGATCAGACGACCGGACTTTTGCGCCGTTGGCTTTCTGCTCCACCGGCTCTGCCTTTTTAGCGGCGGCCTTGCGGCGCGCCGAAGACACCTTGGTGGGCGCGACGTTGCCGTCGATGAAGTCCAGAACCAGCGGCCGGATGTTGTTGCGCCAGGACTTGCCGGCGAAGATGCCGTAATGGCCGGCGCCCGGCTCCAGGTGGCTGGCCTTTTTCGCCTTGGGCAGTCCGGTCAGCAGATCCAGCGCGGCCAGGCATTGCCCGGGGGCGGAGATGTCGTCCTTCTCGCCTTCGACCACCTTCACGGCGACGTCGGTGATCATGCCGATATCGATGGGCTTGCCGTTGATGGTGAATTCGTTCTGCGCGATTTCCCGGCCCTTGAAGATGCGTTCCACCGTCGACAGGTAGAACTCGGCCGTCATGTCCATCACGGCGAGATATTCGTCGTAGAATCGGTTGTGCTTGTCGTGGTCGCCCGCCTCGCCCTTGGCGACCCTGAGGATCTGGTCGACAAATGCCTGCGCATGATGCTCGGCATTCATCGAGATGAACCCGGCCAGCTGCATCAGGCCCGGATAGACCATCCGCCCGGCACCGGCATATTTGAAGCCGACGCGCTGGATCGCCAGCTTTTCCAGCTGGCCCATCGTCACGCGGCGGCCGAAATCGGTCACGTCCGTGGCGGCGGCGTCGGGGTCGATCGGCCCGCCGATCAGGGTCAAAGTGCGCGGCTGCGCCAGCGGGTCGTGTTCGGCCAGCCAGGCGGTGGCGGCCAGCGCCAGCGGCGCGGGCTGGCAGACGGCGATGACGTGGGTGTTGTGCCCCAGCGCCCGCATGAAATCGATCAGGTAGGTGGTGTAGTCCTCGATATCGAACTTGCCGCGGCTGACCGGAATGTCGCGGGCATTGTGCCAGTCGGTGATGTAGACCTCGGCATCCGGCAAGAGGCTTTTGACCGTGTGGCGCAGCAGCGTCGCGTAGTGGCCCGACATCGGCGCCACCAGCAGGATGCGCCGCGGCAGGACCTTGCGACCCAGCACCTTGAAGTGCAGCAGGTCGCCGAAATCGCGCCGGACGATGGTTTCGACCTCGACCACGTGGTCGCGGCCGTCTTTGCCGACAAGCGTGCTGATGCCCCAGTCCGGCTTGGCCACCATCCGCGAGAACGAGCGTTCGGTCACCTCGCCCCAGCCGGCGATGATCTGGAAAAACGGGTTGGGGATCAGGCCGGTGATCGGGTAGGATCCCATGGCCTGGGCCGTTGCCCCAAGCCACTGGTTGGTGTTTCGCACCGTCTCCATCAGGTCGTAGGTAGCCATATAGCGCATGTGTTCTGTCCCCGGTCAGACCGATTCAAACATCACCTTTCCCCCCAAACGAGGTGACGCTATGCTGCACATGCAAAATAAACGGAATTTGTCCGATGACAACTGATGAAAAGGTAAAGGACCAGAATCTCGAACGAATGAATGCAAATTTGGCGCGGTTGGAAGAGCTGTCGCAGCGGCTGGTCACCGCGCTTGCGCAGAAGCGGGACGTGCCCACCAGCCTGCAGGGGCCGGATCAGGACCTCTATCTCAAGGCCGCCACCGCGTACATGAACGAGATGGTCGCCAACCCCGCCAAGATCATCGAGCAGCAGGTCAGCTATTGGGGCGACACGCTGAAGCATTTCGTCGCCGCGCAGCAGGAGATCCTGAAGGGCCAGCTGGCGCCGCCCGAAGACGCCACGCCCGACGACAAGCGGTTCGCCAACCCGCTTTGGAAGACCCATCCGTTCTTCAATTTCATCAAGCAGCAATACTTGACCAACGCCCAGGCCGTGCAGCAGGCGCTGGACGGTCTGGAAGGGCTCGACGGCCGGGAACGGCGCAGAATCGAATTCTTCACGCGGCAGATCATGGACCTCTACGCGCCGACGAATTTCCTGGCCACCAACCCCGACGCGCTGGCCAAAGCCGTCGAGACCGAGGGTCAGAGCCTGGTCGACGGGCTGGAGAACCTGGTGCGCGACATCGAGACGGGCGGCGGCGAATTGCAGGTCGCGCTGGCTGACAAGAACGCCTTCAAGGTCGGCGGCAACATCGCCACCACGCCGGGAAAGGTCGTGTTCCGCAACCGGATGTTCGAATTGATCCAATACGCGCCCACGACCAAGACCGTCCACGAAATCCCGCTGGTGATCTTCCCGCCCTGGATCAACAAGTTTTACATCCTCGACCTGAAGGAAAAGAACTCGCTGATCCGCTGGATCGTCGACCAGGGCGTCACCCTGTTCGTCGTCAGCTGGGTCAACCCCGACGCCTCCTACGCCGATGTCGGCCTCGATACCTACGTCGCCGAGGGCTATCTGACCGCCATCGACGAGGTGAAGAAGATCACCGGGCAGAACCAGGTGAACGCCATCGGCTATTGCATCGCCGGCACCACGCTGGCGCTGACGCTCGCCTATCTGCACAAGAAGAAGGACAAGTCGGTCAAGTCCGCCACCTTCTTCACCATGCTGTCCGATTTCGAGGACCAGGGCGAGTTCACGCCGTTCCTCACCGACGATTTCGTCGACGGAATCGAGGAAGAGGCGGCCAAGGCCGGTTATCTCGACAGCTTCTACATGAGCCGCACGTTTTCGTTCCTGCGCGCCAACGACCTGGTCTATCAGCCGGCCATCCGCAGCTACATGATGGGCGAGTCGCCGCCCGCCTTCGATCTGTTGTTCTGGAACGGCGACGGCACCAATCTGCCCGCCCGGATGGCCATCGAGTACCTGCGCTGGCTTTGCCAGGGCAACAAGTTCGCCAAGGGCGAGATCGAAATCCTCGGCGAGACCCTGTCGATCGCGGACGTGCGCGTGCCGCTCTGCGCCATCGCCTGCGAGACCGACCACATCGCCGCCTGGAAATCCAGCCATGACGGCATCCGCCAGATGGGCGCCAAGTCCAAGACCTTCATCCTGTCCGAATCGGGGCACATCGCCGGCATCGTCAACCCGCCGTCCAAGAAGAAATACGGCCACTACACCAACGACGACATGTCGCTGGGCCACGAAGACTGGCTGAAGGGCGCGGAATTCCACGAGGGCTCGTGGTGGCCGCTCTGGGGCGAGTGGCTGAAATCGCGTTCCGGCAAGCAGGTTTCCGCCCGCGAACCGGGCGATTCCGATCATCCGCCCCTGTCGGATGCTCCAGGAACCTACGTGATATCAAAGGGTTAGATCGCGACCCGGCCCACCGAAATTTTTTTGCTGCACTGCAGAAAAAACACTTGAAATGCTGCAGCGCGGCATGTATCTATGCTGCAGACGCAAACAGAGGGTCGAAGCCCTCGCGGGGCGAGGGACCTCCCTTCTCAAACCGAAAACTGGATGGAGACTACAATGGCTGCTAAGACCCAAGACTACACCAAGATCGTGAAAGACATGCTGGGCGCCTTCCCGGTCGACATGACCGCGATGCAGGACGCCTACAAGACCCAGGCGAGCCTGACCGACAAGCTGTCGAAAGTTGCCCTGGAAGCCGCTGAGAAGTCGACCGAGATCTCGACCAAGTGGACCAAGGACACGCTGGCCAAAGCTGGCGAGCTGACCTCGCTCAAGGAAGATCCGGCCGACTACACCAAAGCGATGACCGATTTCGCCTCGGCCCAGGCCGAAATGACCTCGGAAGCCATGGCCGCCTTCGCCGAAGTCGCGAAGAAGGTGCAGATGGAATCCGTCGAGCTGATGCTGGCCGCCGGCAAGGACATCTCGGAAGATGCCACTGCCGCCGTCAAGAAGGCCACCGCCGACGTGACCGCCGCCGCCAAGAAGGCGACTGCTGTCGCGAAGTAATTCTCGAGTTCATGACGCCGGTTACCTCCCTGCCGGCGGACTGACCTGGGGCGAGCCACCGGCTCGCCCCTTTTTTTCTTTTCCTCCTCGAAGAACGCGCCGCCAGACCGGCCTTTCACCCGGGGGCACATGTGCTAGTGTGGTTCCGCGCCGCGGACTGGCGCGGGAAACGACGGCTGGGGAGGCGCTCGACCGATGTCCCAAAAGGCAAGCGAGGCCGACCTCGCCCTGGATCGCGACCTGTTCATGCGAAAGCTGCTGCGCAATCTCAGCGGCACGCTGGAGGATGTCGTCGGGCTGGACGCGGCGGAAGGCTATGTCAGCACGGTGGGCGGGCAGATCGGTGACTGGATCGACGACGCCTACCGGCAGGCGCTGGGCAAGAAGGAACTTGGCCGGAAAGAGGTCGCCGAGGTCTGTGTCGATCTCAAGGCCCGGATCGGCGGCGATTTCTACCTGATCTCGGCCGACGAGGACAAGCTGGTCTTCGGCAACCGGCGCTGCCCGTTCGGCGAAATGGTGAAGGGGCGCACCTCGCTTTGCATGATGACCTCGAACGTGTTCGGCCGGATCAGCGCCGACAATCTGGGCTATGCGCGGGTGGAGCTGGAAGAGACCATCGCGCGCGGCGATCCGGGGTGCCGCGTGGTCGTGCATCTCAAGCCGCAGGAAGACCTGCAGCCCGACGAGCGCGAATATTACCGCCTGCCGAAATCGGTATTTGACGACGAATGAGGGACGGCGCGCAGCGGCCCATCGCGAATTCGGTGCTGTCGGTGCTGCCGGCCGCGACGCTGGTCGTCGCCGCCGATGGCCGCGTGACCTACGCCAACCATGTCGCGAAGCGCAGGCTCGGTCTGGCGGAGGTTGACGGGTCCGGCGCCACGATCGGCGAATGGCAACCGCAGACCGGCGCCCTTCCCAAGGTTCTGGCGGCGATCGCGGCATCGTCCAACTGGGTTCCGCTGCGCCTGTCGCGAGATGGCGAGACGCTGCATTTCCGCGCGCGGGGACTTCGAGAGGCGGGAAGCGATGTGGCGCAGGTGGTCCTGACCGAGGCCTCGGACGGCACCGCGTCCTTCGACGACCTGTCCCGCAAGATCAGGACCCTGAACGAACAGATCGCGATCTACCAGCGCACCGAGCTGAGGTTGCGCAACTCGATCAGCCTGTCCCGGCTGCTCAAGCGGGAACTGGTGCACCGGGTCAAGAACAACCTCGCGATCATTTCCGCGATCCTGCGCTCGAAAGCGCGGACAACCGGCAACCACGACGTGTCTTCCGCGCTCTACGACGCCGAGAGCCGGATCCGGTCCATCGCGGTCGTGCATGACATTCTCGATCTCAGCAACCAGACCGACCGGGTTGATCTGAGCGAGTTGTTCGACCAGTTGCTGGAACATATCCGCAGCTCGATCTGCCCCGACCACCTGCAAGTCGAAGCCAATCTGACGGCCGCCCAAGCGCATATCGACATCGCCGTGCCGCTGGCGCTGCTGGTCAACGAGCTGGTGACCAACGCCATCAAGCACGGCTTCACGGGACGCGCCGCGGGCACGGTCCAGGTGGAGTTTCGCGCGGTGCCGGACGCCTTTCTGCTGCAGGTCTCCGACGACGGGATCGGGATGAAGGTGGACGCTGCGGGTCAGGTCGACACGCCGCGGATCGTCGCCGCCTTCGCCGCGCAGATCGGGACCACGGTGGAGTGCGAAGTGCAGGACGGAACCCGCTGGAGCGCCGTCATCGCCGCCGCCGACCTTGTCGGGCGCCCGTCGATGGAGACGCTGGTGAGCCGCGCCGGCGCGCAGCGGGACTGACGCTTGGGCGTGGTCGCAGAGCCGCGGATGCCCCGGAAATCCTTCACCCTTCCCATCTGTGCCGCAACGCAGTAAGCTTTGCTGCAGCGCCGCAGCAAGGGATGCTTTCATGGCCGAAAAAGACGCACCGCTTCTCGTCAAGCGATACGCCTCGCGGCGGCTCTATAACACCGAGACCTCCGATTACGTGACGCTCGAGGACATCGCGAAGTTCATCCGCGAGGGCCGCGAGGTGCAGATCGTCGACCTGAAATCCGGCGACGACCTGACCCGGCAATACCTGCTGCAGATCATCGCCGACAACGAAAGCCAGGGCGAGAGCGTCCTGCCGATCAACGTGCTGACCGATCTGGTGCGCAGCTATGCAACCGGCGTTCAGTCGGTGGTGCCGCAGTTTCTGCAGATGTCCTTCGACATGCTGCGCGAGGGACAGTCCAAGATGATGGGCGGCATGCCCAACCCGATGGCGAACATGCCCGGTTTCGAGGCGATGAAGGCGCAGCAGGCGGCCTTCATGAAGGCGATGACCGGAGGCTGGGCGGGGGCCGGCAAGCCCGGCGAAGAGAAAACCACCGCCGAGGACGAGGACGATCTCGACGAGATCAAGACGCAGCTTGCCGACCTGCAGGCCAAGCTGGCGAAGATGAGCAAGTAGCCGCGCCCGCGGCGTCCGTCAGCGCTGTCACTCGCCAAATCAGGAACGCGACTGCCGGTCCGCTTTTCGACACCTAGTCTGCGCGCCGGATTTCCACCGTCTGGATCAGGTCCATCGTCTCGCGGTCGAAGACCAGGATCCGGTCGTCTCCGGTCACCACCGCCACCCAGCTTTCGGTCTGCGTATAGGCCACCGCCCGCGCCCCGTCGGGCAGCGTCACCGACTCTGGCAGGACCATCCCGCCGGCGCCGGGGAAGCGGGTGACAAGAAACCCGATCAGCACTATGAAGCCCACGATCATCACCGCCGTCAGCGTCGTCACCAGCCGGCGCAGCAATACCAGCGATCTGACCTCTTCCGGAGCCTCGTCCATGCCCGCCTCCCGCCTGCGCGTGACGATCGCCGCCGATCCGCCCGCCCGGCTTGATAAGGCACTTGCCCGCGACGTGCCAGAGGCGGCAAGCCTCAGCCGCTCGCGCCTGGCCCGCCTGATCACCGAAGGCGCGGTCAGCCGGGAAGGTGCGCCCGTCACCGATCCCAGCGCCGCCGTCGCCGCGGGCGACCGGATCGAGATCGACCTGCCCGAGCCCGCCGAAACGCATATGGCCCCCGAGGCCATCCCCCTCGACATCCGCTTCGAGGACGACGACCTGATCGTCGTCAACAAGCCGGCCGGCATGGTCGTGCACCCCGCCCCCGGCACGCCCGGCGGCACTCTGGTGAACGCGCTTCTGGCCCATTGCGGCGACGCACTGTCCGGTGTCGGCGGCGAGAAGCGCCCCGGCATCGTCCACCGCATCGACAAGGACACCAGCGGTCTGCTGGTCGTCGCCAAGTCCGACCGCGCGCATCACGGCCTGGCCGCGCAGTTCGAGGCGCATAGCGTCGAGCGGGTCTATCAGGCCGTCTGCCACGGCGTCCCAGACGCCGCCGACCCGCGCCTGCGCGGGCTGCGGGGCGTGTCCTTCGAGGAGGGCGGCATCCTGCGGATCACGACGCAACTCGCCCGCCACAAGACCGACCGCCAGCGCCAGGCCGTCCTGTTCGGCGGCGGCCGCCACGCGGTGACCCGTGTGCGGGTCGTCAGGCGGCTTGCCGCGGGCGCCGCCGCGCTGCTGGAATGCCGGCTGGAAACCGGCCGAACCCACCAGATCCGCGTCCACCTGGCCTATGCGGGTCACGGGCTGATCGGCGACCCGGTCTATGGCGGTCGCCGCAAATTGTCCGCAAGATCGGCGGGCGAAAAGGGCGCCGCCGTGGCCGCGGCATTTCCCCGGCAAGCGCTGCATGCCGCCGAGCTTGGCTTCGCCCATCCCGTGAGCAACGAAATCTTAAGGTTTCAGGCGCAAATGCCGCGGGATATGGCGGAACTTCTGGCGGTTCTCGGAAATTGATCTGGTGACACATCGCCGTGAGAATTCGTTTCACCGCTTGGCTAGGCGACGGAATCAGGCGCATCCTGCGTGTATCCCGCACAGGAGCGTTACAGCCTTGTATCGGCGAACTGCCGGTCTTACATGGATGTTATGGCTCGTAACATTGAGCAGTAAAGGGACCTGAATGGCTAATTACTCGAATCTTCCAGCCCCAACCCCGGAAGGCGGTCTGAACCGCTATTTGCAGGAGATCCGCAAGTTTCCGATGCTGGAGCCGGAAGAGGAATACATGCTGGCCAAGGCCTGGGTCGAGCGCGAGGACGCGGCCTCGGCACACAAGCTGGTGACCAGTCATCTGCGGCTCGCTGCCAAGATCGCCATGGGCTATCGCGGCTACGGCCTGCCGCA
>JAHELH010000078.1 GCA_024644285.1 Paracoccaceae bacterium
TTGCGGCCTGTCAGCGTGTTGTTGCAGACGTGGAAGTCGACGTTCTGGCCGCGCAGGTTCAGCACGTCGGCCTGCACCTTTTCGTCGGTCATCGCCGATTTCAGCAGCGACACGCCGTTGCCGTGCAGGACCACCTTGATGTCCATGTTCTCGGCGCCGACGGCGTTGATGTGGTTCTGGATGTTGCGCATCGCGGCGCGGTAGGCCTTGTCGTCTTCGCCGCCGTTGTAGTTGATGTGGTAGACGACCTTTTGCTGGCCGTAGCGTTCGGAGGCGTCGGCGGTGGCGGCCAGCCCGGCCAGAAGCAGCGCGGCCGCCAGGACGCGGAGCATGGGGGTGAGGATCGATGGCATCTGGTTCTCCCTGTTTTTCGTTCGAGTGCCTGCGCCCGGGCGCGCGGGTCCGGGCCGTGACAGTCTAGCCCGAGGCCGGGGGCGGCGGCCTAGCCGGGGTGAATCATGGCCTGTCCCAGGGTTTACCCCGGGACCGATGGCTGCTGCACGGATGCGGCCCTGGCCACCAGCTCGGCCATGTTGCGAACCTCGAACTTGCGCATCAGGTGGCTGCGGTGGAACTCGACGGTCTTGGGGCTGATGCCCAGCTGACGGGCGATCTGCTTGGTGGTCAGGCCCTGTTCGATCAGGGTGAGGATCTCGCGCTCGCGCGGGGTGAGGTGCACTTGCGGCTCGGGCGGAGGTGCCGCGGCGGGGGCGCGGCGGCGCCAGACGGCGAGCGCTGCGACCGTGGCCAGCGCCAGGTTGGTCCAGACAAGCCCGCCGCCTTGCCGCACGCCCGCGGCGTCGATCTCGGCCAAGAGGCCGGTGACGGCGTCGTCGTTCATCGGCGGGATCCATCCGCCGTATCCCCCTGCGACCGCCGCCGGATGCGTCGGCGGCATCGACAGCAGCGCCAGCGCGATGCGGCGGCGCAGGTCGTCCTCCATGCCCCAGGCGGCCATCAGCGGCCATTCGGGAAAGACCGCGGTCGACAGGCGCAGATCGAAGCACGGCACCGCGGTGGGGTTGAGGACGCGCAGCGCGCCGAGATCGATCTCGCCTGCCTCGGCCATCGCCTCGAGCAGGCCTGTGCGCACCGTGCCGAAATCGGCGGCGCCGTCGAGGACCGCCTCGACGATGCGACGTTGCGGGAACCCCAGATACAGCCGGTCGCCCAGGTCGCGCGCGGGGTCGATGCCGTTGCGCAGCAGCGTGTGGGCGGCCATCTGGTAGCCTCCGAAGGCATCCGGCGCCACCGCCGCGAAGGACCGGCCAGCCAGATCGCTGAGGGTGCGGATGTCGCTGTCGGCGCGGGCGAAGATCACCGCGCCATAGCGATTGCCGGTGCGCGGACCGCCGGGCCGGTCGGTGCGCAGGGTGGCGAGTTGCGACAGCCGGTAGGGGCCGGCGAGACGGCGGGCGTGGCCGGGATTGGTCAGCAACAGATCGACAGTGCCGGAATCGAGCGCCGCGGCCGCGCCGGTCAGGCTGAGCGGCAAGATGCGAACCTGGTGGTCGCCAAGCGCCTCTGACAGGTAGTCCGCCGTCGGCTGCCATCGGGATTGCGCCGCGGCCTCGCCGCGGAACGCCAACACGCCGAGGGCCAACTCGGCGCCACTGGCCGGGCCCGGCAAGGCCAGACACAGCCATAACGCGGCCAGACGCCTCATGCGTCAATCTCTGATCGGATGCTCCCCACCCGGAAAGAATGCGCCGCGGGCCAGGGGCTGTCCAGCGCCGTGCCCGCCCATGGGCGGCACCGGAAAAATGGCAGGAATGTCACAAGCCTGCGGCGTCACCCTTTATTTTGCACCCGCAGAAAAAATCACTTGAACGACTCAGGGCGCCGGCCTAAATGCCGCCGCAAGACGCCAACGCACGCACCTCTGGCCACAACGCGTTTACGTAGCGACGGTAACGTCTCCCTTGGAACTGAGCGGTCTGAACCGGGTAACGCCCGGTATGGCCGGGTCTACTGGAGATGACCATGAACGCCTACGTAACCGACATCGTCGGCAGCGCTGCTGTCGCCCCCGTTTCCCCCGTATCGCGCGTCGAGGCCTTCATCCGGTCGTCGCAATTCGACCGCCCGACGCTGGTCATCGACACCGACCTGGTCGCCCGCCAGTACCGCGCCCTGCGTGCCGGTCTCGGCCGCGCCGACATCCACTTCGCCGTCAAGGCCAACCCGGCGCGCGAGATCATCGAGACGCTGGTCGGGCTGGGCAGCCATTTCGACGCCGCCTCGCGCGGCGAGATCGAACTGTGCCTGAGCCAGGGCGCCGCGCCCGAAACCATCAGCTTCGGCAACACCATCAAGCGGGCCAGCGACATCGCCTTTGCCTACAATGCGGGGATCGAACTGTTCGTGGCCGATGCCGAGGAAGAGCTGGAGAAGATCGCGACCCATGCCCCGGGCGTGCAGGTCTATATCCGGCTGATCGTCGACGCGTCCGAGGCCGACTGGCCGCTTTCGCGCAAGTTCGGCTGCGCCCGCGACAAGGCGCTGGACTTGCTGGACCATGCGCGCAAGCTGGGGCTGCGTCCGGTGGGCTTTTCGTTCCATGTCGGCAGCCAGACCCGGCGGGCCGAGATGTGGACGGCGACCCTGGACCAGGTCGCGGCGATCTGGGCCGAGGCGCAGGCCGCCGGCCATGACCTGGACCTGCTGAACATCGGCGGCGGATTTCCGGCCTTCTACGGCGAAGAGATCGATCACCCGACCCGCTATGCCGCTCGCGTCATGGAACTGGTGGCCGAACGCTTCGGCGATGTGCCCCGCGTGATGGCGGAGCCGGGCCGTGGCCTGGTAGCCGAGGCCGGCATGATCGCGGCCGAGGTGCTTTTGGTGTCGAAGAAGTCGGAGAACGACCTGCATCGCTGGGTCTACCTGGACATTGGCCGGTTCTCGGGCCTGGCCGAAACGGAAGGCGAGGCGATCCGCTACCAGTTCGCCACCGACCGCGATCACGAATCCTTCGGCCCCTGCATTCTGGCCGGTCCGTCCTGCGACAGCGCGGACGTGATGTACGAAAAGCGGCCCGTGCAGCTGCCGCTTGGCCTGCGCGCCGGCGACCGGATCATCCTGCGCAACTGCGGCGCCTACACGTCGACCTACTCGTCGGTCGGGTTCAACGGCTTTCCGCCGCTGGACGTCGTGGTTATCTGAGCCGCCGCGCCCGCCGCCCGCGGACGGGCGGCGGGACTTCGCTGGGAAAGCCGGTGGCTCGGCGGCAATGCGCCTGTGCGGACGGCGAATTGCCGCCGAGCCCTTGCAAAGCCGCCGCACTTTCCGCGCGGCGGGCAAAGTCCTGCCGAAAAACGCCGCATCGGCGGCGGCGTCTTGCTGGTCGGGCGCGTCGACCACGCGCGGGATTCACATAAAGATCAATGTCGTCCATGCCATGCGAGGTCCGCTTCACTTAAGCGGCCACCAGGTTTTCGCAAGCAGGAGGCATATCGATGCGACTACCAATCACAGCGGCGGCACTGGCCGCCGCCCTTCCCGCGGCCGGCATGGCGCAGGGCTGGGAAATGCGCGCCGGGCTGGAAACCGCGTCCGCCAGCGTCTGCTCCGAGGCGGGCACCTGTTTCGGCATCAGCTGCAAGGCCGCCGACCAGTGGAACCCGGTCTGGATCGCCGAGCTTCAGCCGGCGGCGGGCGCGGCTGCTTCGGACCCGATCCTGGCCATCCGCATGGACGGCGCGCGCTTTGCGCTGACCTCTCTGGCGAGCAACGGATCGGCGGGCGGCTACACGGCGCCCATCGCCGCCGAGGACGCGCCGCTGCTGGCCGCCCTGCAGCGCGGCGATTTCCTGTCGGTCGATCCCGGGCGCGACTTTTCGATGTCCGAGCTGAGCCTGCGCGGGTCGAGCTGGGCCATCGGCCAGGTGCTGGCGCTGTGCAATTCCGGCGGGCCCGAGAGCAACCTGCCGAGCGAGGACGCGGCGCCGGCCGGCTAGGTCCGGCCGGGGCGCGGTCCGGGGCGCCGAGAGCCTCTGCGCGCCGGACGCCCCGGTCACCCGGGCGTCCGGCCGCATCGATCCGACAAGGGGGGGCCCGTGCCCCGGTTTGACCGGCCTGCGCTTCTTTTTATGGCGGAACGCGATTTTTCGCGCTAAGATGCCGCACAGACCCGGAAAACGGGCGGAGCAGTGGTAGTTTCAGGCGGTTCAACATGACGGAAATGGTGTTTGGCACGGTCCCGGTCCGGGACGGCGAGCCTATTCTGCCACGCTGGTGGCGCACGATCGACAAGCTGTCGATGTCCTGTGTGCTGCTGCTTTTCGGCATCGGCATCCTGCTGGGTCTGGCCGCCTCGCCGCCGCTGGCCGAACGCAACGGTTTCGGCGCATTTCACTACGTGCAGCGCCAAGCGTTCTTCGGCGGGCTGGCGATGACGGCGATGGTGCTGACGTCGATGATGTCGCCACAACTGGTGCGCCGGCTGGGCGTTCTGGGGTTTCTCGCCGCCTTCGTGGCGCTGGCGCTGTTGCCGGTCTTCGGCACCGATTTCGGCAAGGGCGCGGTGCGCTGGTTCAGCCTCGGGTTTGCCAGCGTGCAGCCGTCGGAGTTCCTCAAGCCCGGGCTGGTCATCGTCACCGCCTGGCTGATGGCGGCAAGCCTGGAGGTCAACGGCCCGCCGGGCAAGGGCGTTTCGTTCACGATCACCCTGGTCGTTGTGGCTTTCCTGGCGCTGCAGCCTGATTTCGGCCAGGCCTGCCTGGTGCTGTTCGCGTGGGGCGTGATGTATTTCGTGGCCGGCGCGCCGTTCGCGCTGCTGATCGGCATGGCCGGCGCGGTGGTGCTGGTGGGCGCCGTGGCCTACAACAATTCCGAGCATTTCGCCCGCCGCATCGACGGCTTCCTGAATCCCGAGGTCGATCCGACGACGCAGCTTGGCTATGCCAGCAACGCGATCCAGGAGGGCGGGTTCTTCGGCGTCGGCGTCGGCGAGGGGCATGTAAAATGGTCGCTGCCCGACGCGCATACCGATTTCATCATCGCCGTGGCGGCCGAGGAATACGGGCTGATCCTGGTCCTGGCGATCATCCTTCTGTACATGACCATCACCGTGCGTTCGCTGCTCCGGCTGATCCGGGAACGCGATCCGTTCATCCGGCTGGCGGGCTGCGGGCTGGCCTGTTCCTTCGGGGTGCAGGCGATGATCAACATGGGCGTCGCGGTGCGGCTGTTGCCGGCCAAGGGAATGACGCTGCCGTTCGTCAGCTACGGCGGCTCGTCGCTGATTGCCGGCGGCATCGCGGTGGGCATGCTGCTGGCCTTCACGAGGTCGCGGCCGCAGGGCGAGATCGGCGACATCCTGATCAAGCGGGGGCGTTAGCGTGCAAGAATTTTCGAAAATTCTTGCCAAGGCTTTTCGAAAAGCCTTGCGCGGCGCATGAGCGCGCCGCTTCTGATCATCGCCGCGGGCGGCACCGGCGGGCACATGTTCCCCGCCCAGGCCCTGGCCGAGCGCATGCTGGAGCGCGGATGGCGGGTCAAGCTGTCGACCGATGCGCGCGGCGCGCGCTATACCGTGGGCTTCCCGGGCGAGGTCGCGATCGAGCAGGTCGCCTCGGCCACCTTCGCGCGCGGCGGATTGCTGTCGAAGGCGCAGGCGCCCTTCCGTATCCTGGGCGGCGTTTCGCGGGCCTTTCTGGGGTTCCGGCGCGACCGCCCCGCCGTGGTAGTGGGTTTTGGCGGCTATCCCTCGATCCCCGCCCTGGCCGCGGCCACGGCGATGAGGCTGCCGCGCATGATCCACGAGCAGAACGGCGTGCTGGGCCGGGTCAACCGGGTGTTCGCGCCGTGCGTCGACGCTGTCGCCTGCGGCACCTGGCCCACCGACCTGCCAAAGCGCGTCGAGGCCGTGCATACCGGCAATCCCGTCCGCGCTGCCGTGATGGCCCGCGAGGGGGCGCCCTATATCCCGCCGGGCGATTACCCGATGCAGCTTCTGGTGATCGGCGGCAGCCAGGGCGCGCGCATCCTCAGCGACGTGGTGCCGCCCGCCATCGCCGCCCTGCCGCCCGAACGCCTGCGGCACATCCGGGTTTCGCACCAGGCGCGCGGCGAGGATCTGGACCGCGTCGCCGCCTTCTACGCCGAGGCCGGCATCGACGCCGAGGTGCAACCCTTCTTCGAGGATGTGCCGGAGCGGATCGCCGAGGCGCAGCTGGTCATCGCCCGGGCCGGCGCCTCGACCGTGGCCGATCTCAGCGTCATCGGCCGGCCCGCGATCCTGATCCCCTACGCCGCCGCGACCGGTGATCACCAGACCGCGAACGCCCGGGGGCTCGCCCAGGCCGACGCCGCGGTGCTGATCCCGGAATCAAAGCTTGACCCCGCGGTGCTGACGTCGCACATCGCGGCGATCTTCGACGACCCGCGCGCCGCCACGCAGATGGCGAACGCGGCAATGAAAGCCGGCCGACCCGACGCGACAGACCGTCTGGCGGCCATGGTTGAGGCGCTGGCAGAGGGACGCACGCCGGGACATGAAAGATGAGATCTGGGAAACGTTCAGGACCTGCGGGATGAACGCCGCCACCAAATTGCCCATGGAACTGGGCCCGGTGCACTTCGTCGGCATCGGCGGCATCGGCATGTCGGGCATCGCCGAGGTGCTTTTGAACCATGGCTACGCCGTGCAGGGCTCGGATCTGAAATCCAGCCCGATCACCGAGCGGCTGGCCGCAAAAGGCGCGCGGATCTTCATCGGCCAGAAGGCCGAGAACCTGCAGGATGCCGAGGTCGTGGTGATCTCGTCCGCGATCAAGTCCGGCAATCCCGAGCTTGACGCCGCTCGCGCCACGGGGCTGCCCGTCGTCCGGCGCGCCGAGATGCTGGCGGAGTTGATGCGTCTGAAATCCAACGTCGCCGTCGCCGGGACCCATGGCAAGACGACGACGACCACAATGATCGCCACGCTTTTGGATGCCGGCGGGCTTGACCCCACCGTGATCAATGGCGGCATCATCCACGCCTATGGCTCGAACGCGCGGATGGGGCAGGGCGAGTGGATGGTGGTCGAGGCCGACGAAAGCGACGGCACCTTCAACCGCCTGCCCGCCACCATCGCCGTGGTGACCAACATCGACCCCGAGCACATGGAACACTGGGGCACCGAGGAAAATCTGCACCGGGGCTTTTACGATTTCGTCTCGAACATCCCGTTCTACGGGCTGGCGGTCTGCTGCACCGACGATCCGGACGTGCAGACGCTGGTGGGCCGGATCACCGACCGCCGCGTCGTCACCTACGGCTTCAACACGCAGGCCGACGTGCGCGCTGCGAATCTGCGTTACGAGGCAGGCGTGGCGCGGTTCGATATCGTGCTGCGGGCCGAGGGACTGACGATCGAGGATTGTTCGCTGCCGATGCCCGGCGACCACAATGTCTCGAACGCGCTGGCGGCCGTGGCGGTCGCCCGGCATCTGGGACTCGGCCGCGACGAGATCCGCGCCGCGCTGGCGAGCTTCAAGGGGGTCAACCGCCGCTTTACCCGTGTGGGCGAGGTCGGCGGCGTGACCATCATCGACGATTACGGCCATCACCCGACCGAGATCGCGGCCGTCCTCAGGGCCGCTCGGCAATCGACGCAGGGCCGCATCATCGCGGCGCACCAGCCGCACCGATATACTCGGCTAAGCCATCATTTCGAGGCCTTCTGCGCCTGTTTCAACGACGCCGACGTGGTGGGCATCGCCGAAGTCTATTCCGCAGGCGAGGATCCGATTCCCGGCGCCAGCCGCGACGACCTGGTGGCCGGGCTGACCAGCCACGGGCACCGCGGCGCCCGGGCGCTCGCCGGCGAAGACGACCTTGCAGCGCTGGTCCGCGCCGAGGCGCGCCCGGGCGACATGGTGGTGTGTCTGGGCGCCGGAACGATCAGCGCCTGGGCGAACGCTTTGCCGGGCAGGCTGGAGGAATGAAGGTCTAGAACGAGCAGCCACCGGCGATCCCGAACAGTCAATCCAAGAGGCGGCCGGCAGAAGGGGACCAAATGGGCAAGGTACAGGCGATCAGGCACGGAACGCAGGCCTCGAACAGCAGCGAAACCACCTATGGAAACTGGTTTCGCGGCGAGCACACGAATTTCAATCCGAGCCGGGCCCAACTGGTCGACGAGACCGACGTTTCCAAGCACATCCTGCATGGCTGGGTGCCCGACACGCCGCTGATCGGCACCGAGACCCAGGTCACGGCCTTCGGATCCTGCTTTGCCTCGAACATCTCGGACTGGCTGTCGGCGCGCAATTTCAGGGTCCGCAACCGTTCAGACAAGTCCAAGCGCGCCTATGTCGTCAACTTCGGCGAAGGCATGGTCAATTCCTTCGTGATCCGTCAACAGTTCGAATGGGCCTGGGAAAACAAGGTTTTCGACCAGCCGCTTTGGCATGGCTACACCGCCGAGGAGTTCGGCTATGACCCCGAGATACAGGCCGAAACCAAGGCAATCTTCGACGACACTGACGTCTTCATCCTTACCTTCGGCCTGAGCGAGGTGTGGTACGACGAGCCGACTGGAAACGTTTTCTGGCGTACCGTGCCGCGCGACGCCTACGACCCGGAACGGCACAGGTTCCGGGTTTCGACCGTCGAAGAGAACCGGGACAATCTCGAAGCCATCTATCAGTTGATCCGCAAGCACCGGCCAGAGGCCAGGATCATCTACACGTTGTCGCCAATTCCGCTGATCGCGACCTTCCGCGACAATTCCTGCATCGCCTCGAACTCGGTGTCGAAGGCGGTGCTGCGGGTGGCCATCGACGAGGTCGTGCGCGCCCACCAGGACGAAGGCTATCTCTACTACTGGCCCAGCCACGAAATCATCACCGACGTCTTCAACCTGCCTTACAAGGCAGACCGGCGGCACCTGGACCGCAAGTCGATCGCCTTCGTGATGACCCTTTTCGAGCACGTCTGGTGCCATAGCGGGCCGGAAAATCCGCCGAAATGCCTGCGCACGGCCTGGCTGCTGGCCTGCGCGCGGACCGGTCTCTTGCCGGCGGAACTGGAAGACATCGTGCAGAACCGGCGCAAGGTCAGGCTGCGCAAGCGATTGAAATCCGATGAACCCCTGGATGACGATCCCGAGAC
>JAHELH010000381.1 GCA_024644285.1 Paracoccaceae bacterium
GGCAGGTCCACATGCGCCGCCAGCGCGCCGGTCAGCAGATCCGCGCGCAATTGGTCGATGACGATGAACAAGACGCTCACGGTTGCCGGCCCCGCCTCAATCCGGATCCTCGATCGCGTCAATCAGCCGGGATTCCAGCAACTGGCCGCCGCGCACCAGAATCGGATAGGCGACCGTGGTGAGAAGGCTGTTGACCTCTTTCAGCGCGCGCAGGGTCTCCAGATGCAGATCGCTGGCCTCGAAGCTGTCCACCTGACCCTCGGCCAGCCGCTTGAGATGCTTCTTGCGGCTCGACCTTTCGAGCCGCGCCATCTCGGTCTTTTCCTCCAGCAATTGCCGGGCGCAGTCCTCGTCGCTCGACACCAGGACGTTCGAGGCCAGCGCGAGGTTGCTCATCACCTGCTCATGCATCCGCGTCAGCTCGCCCCGCCCCTGGTCTGACAGTTTCAACCGCTTCTCCGACTTCTCCTGCGCCAGCGGCAGCAGCCGCCGCACCACGACATCGCCCGCCGTCTCCAGCGCAATGGCATATTCGGTCAGCTCGCGCACCTGCTTGCGCTCCGGCTTGGCAAGCGCGTCCGACGGAATCGCCGCGCCGAAGCGGCGCACGTGGTCCAGCGCAGAGTTCAAATGGCCTTCCCAGCTTCGGATTTGTGCCATCTGCCGCTTGCCGAAGCGGTCATACAGATCCATCGCCGGACCGATCATCATCTCGACGACCTGCAGCATCCGCATCACCTCGCGCCGCAGGCTCGGCACGGCCACGGCGGGCGTCGCGGTGGTCGTGTCGTCGAGAACGCTGCGGAAGGCCGGATTGGCGACCTCCTCTCGCATCTGATCCGGCAGCAGACGCCGGCAGGGCGCTTCCAGCCGCCCGGCGAACGGAAGCACCGCCAGCAGCGTCAGGTTGAAGGCGATGTGCAGCACGATCAGCGCCTGCGCGTCCGGCAGCGACTGCACGAAACCCGGTGCCGGCACCTTGGCGACCAGCACCACCGCAATCGCGGCGCCGGTTCCGCGCACGATCAGGTTGGCCAGCGGTACCCGCCGCGCCGCGGGTGGCATCGTGCGTGTGTGGTAGAGCGGGATCAGCGCCGAGCCGAGGTTGGCCCCCAGGACCAGCGAGGCGCCGGCGGCCAGCGGCACCGCCCCGATGGCGACGACCGTCACGCACATCAGGATCACCGCCACCGACGAATGCATCGCAAAGGCCAGCGCCGCGCCCACCAGGAAGGCGCCGATGAAATCGCGCTCCAGCCAGGCGGCGATCACCGGCAGGAATCCCGAGCCGCTGATCGGCTCCATCGTTTCGCGCAGGAACCGCAGCGAGATCAGGATGAATGCGATGCCCAGCAGGATGCGGCCCGCCTGCCGGGCATTGCGGCCGTCGGACTTGATGAACAGCCCGCCGCCCACCGCCAGCAACAGCGGCACCAGCCAGTCCAGCCGGAACGACAGGACCTGGATCAGCAGGGCCGAGCCCAGGTCGGCGCCCAGCACCACCGGCAGACCGGCGGCGAATCCCAGCAGCCCGGCCCCGGCGAAACCCGCGACCAGCAGCGCCACGGCGGCCGAGCTTTGCAGGATCACGGCAAGCACCAGCCCGGTCGCCGCCGCCCGCAGCGCGTTCTGCCGCACCGTGACCAGCCGCTTGAACGACGGCCCAAAGGCGCGCTCGATCCCGGTGCGCACCATGCGAACCGCATAGAGCAGCAGCATCGTGGCCCCGGCAAGCTGGACGAGAAAGGTCAGTATGCTCATGTCAGACCACGAAATATGCCGACTGGCGCCTCACTTGGCCAGTGCCAAAGGCACGACGCCCGCAACGACGACGCAGGCCGCGGCCACCCGCAGCCGCCTGGGGCCCTCGCCGAACAGCCACACGCCCAGCAGCGCGGCGAAAATCACCGAGGTCTCTCGCAGCGCCGACACGACCCCCAGCGGCGCCAGGGTCTTGGCGTACAGCACCAGCCCATAGGCCGCGCCCGACAGAACGCCGCCGGCAAAGCCCAGCCACGCCCGGCGCGGCGGCATCGCCCGCAAGCGTGGCCAGCGCGTCGCGAAAACCCAGGCCACGACAAAGACCTCGGCGACGAACAGCCAGCCGACATAGCCCAAAGCGTTGCCCGACGCCCGGACGCCCACCCCGTCGACGATGGAATAGGCCGCGACGATCACCGCCAGGCACAGCGCGGCCGCCAGACCCTGCACGGCTGGCCCGCGCCGGACCTGCCGCGCGGTCAGCAGCATGATCCCGCCCGAGACACAGGCGATCCCGGCCCAGGCGGTCCAGGGCAGCCGTTCGCCCACCCAGACCTGCGCCCCCAGCGCGATCA
>JAHELH010000079.1 GCA_024644285.1 Paracoccaceae bacterium
CCGAGGAGTTCGAGACCGCCATGGCCGCCATGGCCGCCCTGCGCGCCCCGATCGACGCCTTCTTCGACACCGTCCAGGTCAACACCGACAACCAGACCATCCGCCGCAACCGGCTGAACCTGCTCAGCCGCATCCGCGCCATCTGCCTTTCGGTCGCCGACCTGACGAGGATCGAGGGCTAAGTCCTTCTTGTGGTTCCAAATACGCGCGGCGCGATGCCGGCCACGCGCGTGCCGTTCCCACAGCAGCAAACCGGCGAAACCCGCGCCAAACCGCCCGAAGGGCACATGGCGCGCGCCGCAGGCGCTCAATCGGATCACGCCCCGCCCCCTTGCGCCGCCGCCCTCTGCCGCTAAGATGCTGCGACACAGCGAAGGTGCTGCAGTGCAGAAACATGCGCGGACAGAGCCATTCACCCTGATCACGCCGGCGGCGGTGGTCGAGGCGGCGACCCATGGCGGGCGGGCGAAATGCCTGCAGCGGCTGATCCGTCTCGACATGCCGGTGCCCGCCACCGTGGCGCTGCCCTTCGACACCGTGCACCGCATCGCCGCCGGGCACCTGCCGGACATGCAGCGTATCCTCGCGATTTTCGGGCCGCATCCGCTGGTCTCGGTGCGCCCCTCCAGCCAGGATTCCGACTGGGGCGGGCCGGGGGCGATCCTCAACATCGGCATGACCGCCGCCCGCCACGAAGCGCTGAGCGCCAGCCACGGGCGCGAGGCCGCCAACGCGTTGTATCTGCGCTTCATCCAGGCCTATGCGGTGCATGTGGCGCGGCTCGATCCGGACATGTTCGACCTGCCCGACGCGCCGACCGACGCGGCACTCGACCACGCGCTCTTTGCCTATGCCGAGGAGACCGAGGAGGATTTCCCGCAGGACCCGGCGGTACAGCTTGCCGAGGCCCTGCGCTCGATGGCGCGGGCCTGGGAAGGCACCACGGCGCGGCTCTTGCGCCAGGCCAAGGGCGCGCCGGCCGAGGCCGGGCTGGGGCTGGTGGTGCAGGAGATGGCGCTGGGGGTGGGCCAGCCCGAAAGCGGATCGGGCGTGATCCAGTTCGTCGACGGCACCACCGGCCTGCCGCAGATCACCGGCCGCTACCTGAGCCAGAGCCAGGGCCGCGACGCGCTGACCGGGCAGAGCGGCGCGCTCTATCTCACCCGCGACCCGCGCGGTTCCTCGCTGGAAGAGCTGTGCCCCGAGGTTTTTTCGCGGCTGCAGGAGCTTGGCGCGACCTGCCGGGCGCGGCTGCGCGAGGAAATGCAGATCGAATTCACCATCGCGCATGGGGCTCTGCATGTGCTCGACGCCGTGCGCGTCCAGCGCACCAACCGCGCGGCCGTGCGCATCGCGGTGGAACTTGCGCGCGACGGGGTCATCCCACAGCAGGAAGCGGTGCGCCGGATCGAACCGATGGCCCTGGCCGAATTGCTGCACCCGCAGATCGACCCCGCGTCCAGCCGCGATGTCATCGCCCGCGGCATCGCCGCCAGCCCGGGCGCTGCCACGGGCCGCATCGTCTTCAGCTCGACCGCCGCGCAGGCCAGCGCCGCGCGCGGCGAACCCTGCATCCTGGTCCGGCGCGAGACCGCGCCCGAGGATATCCGCGGCATGCATGCCGCCAGCGGCGTCGTCACCGAGCGCGGCGGCATGACCAGCCACGCCGCGGTGATCGCCCGCGGGCTGGGGGTGCCCTGCGTGGTGGGCGTCGGCGGAGTCGAGCTGAGCCAGCGCGCCAAGACCCTGAAGGTCGTCGATGGCCGAACGTTCACCGAGGGCGACCTGATCACCGTTGACTGCGCCACCGGCGAGGTGCTGGCGGGCCGGGCGATGATGCTGGACGCGGTGCTGGACGACGCCTTCACCGATCTTCTGACCTGGGCCGACGAGGCGCGCGACATCGGCATCCGCGCCAATGCCGACACGCCGGCCGAGGCCCGGATGGCGCAAACCTTCCTGGCCGAGGGCATCGGGCTTTGCCGTACCGAGCACATGTTCTTCGAGGACGACCGCCTGACGGTGATGCGCGAGATGATCTTCGCCGCCTCGCCCGAGGACCGGCAGGCGGTTCTGGACCAGCTCTTGCCGATGCAGCGCCGCGATTTCGTCGAGCTGTTCGAGATCATGCAGGGCAAGCCGGTCTGCATCCGCCTGTTCGACCCGCCGCTGCACGAGTTCCTGCCCTCCGACCGGCACGAATTGCGCGATCTGGCGGAATCGCTCGACAAGCCGATCGCCGAGGTGACGCGCCGGGTCGACCAGCTGGCCGAGTTCAACCCGATGCTGGGCATGCGCGGGGTGCGGCTGGGGATCACCGTGCCCGAGATCTACGACATGCAGGCGCGTGCGATCTTCGAGGCCACGGTCGAGGCCAGCCGCCTGGGCGATCCGGTGGTGCCCGAGATCATGATCCCGCTTGTCAGTGCCAAGCGCGAGGTGGAACTGGTCAAGACGCGCATCGACGCGGTGGCGGCGGCGGTGCGGGTCGAGACCGGACAGGATTTTGCCTATTCCTTGGGCGTCATGGTCGAGACCCCGCGCGCCTGCCTGCGCGCCGACGAGATCGCGGCGCATGCCGAGTTCCTGTCCTTCGGCACCAACGACCTGACCCAGATGACCTACGGGCTCAGCCGCGACGATGCCGGGCGCTTCATGTCGGATTACGTGAACCTCGGCGTGTACCGCGAGGATCCGTTTCACATTCTCGACACCGACGGCGTCGGCGAGCTCTTGAAGATCGGCGCCGAGCGGGGCCGGAGGGTCGACCCGGACATTACCCTGTCGATCTGCGGCGAGCATGGCGGAAACGCCGAATCAATCGCCTTCTGCCGGGATGCCGGGTTCGACTACGTCAGTTGCTCGCCGTTTCGGGTGCCGGTCGCTCGGCTGGCTTCCGCTCATCTGGTTCTGGGCGGTCCGAAGGCGCCGAAATTTAGTTAACATATTGAATATCAACTGATTGATCGCCAAAATTTCTTGTGGAGAACAGTGCGATTTGGGCTTGCATTCCGGACAAGTTGTCGCACGAATCGTCGCCGGACTCGACTCCCGCACAATTTTTCGCCATATGGCCGTCCCACGGAAAGGGCAAGGCCCTCAATTGGGCTGCCTCGGGGGATAGGATGAGACTGTACGGCGTTCTTTGGGCGGCCTGCTTGGCCGCGACTGTAAGCTTGAGTCCGGCCGCGCGGGCCGATGTGGTTCTCAGCACTTCGAACGATCCCGGCATCGAGCTGGATTATCGTTTGAACAAGTTGCTCAACAAGGAGCGGACGGCCTTCGGTCGACTCGATGCCGCCCGGCTTGAGCGCTTGTCGACGTTGCCTGAGACCAAGCGGTTCACCAAGACCGAACCGGCCAAGGTGAAATATTCCGTGGGCTATATCGACAACCTGCCAAGGGCCAGCGGCGGCGATGCATGGAAATGCCTCGCCGAGGCGCTTTATTTCGAGGCCCGCGGCGAAAGCGTGAAGGGTCAGTTCGCGGTGGCCGAGGTCATCCTGAACCGGGTCGACAGCGTGCACTACCCGGACTCGGTCTGCGGCGTGATCCGGCAGGGCACCGGTCGCAAGTTCGCGTGTCAGTTCACGTATACCTGTGACGGTCACGCCGAAGTCGTGCACGAAAAAAAGGCGTGGAACCGCGTCGCCAAGGTCGCGCGGCTGATGCTGGACGGCGCGGCGCGGACCCTGACCAAGGGCGCCACGCATTACCATACCAAGGCGGTCAATCCGCGCTGGGCCAAGAAGTTCCCGCGCACCACCACCATCGGCGTGCATCACTTCTACCGGATGCCGACAAGGGTGTCGTCGGTCGAGGTGTCGCCGGTTCCGTGGCTGCAATAGCCGCGGACAAGCCGTCCTCATTGCTGGATTTTCTGCCGGGCCTGGCGTACCGTCAGGCCCGGAGCATTTCATGACAAGCGACATTCACCTCGCCTTTGCGCATCCCGAGGCGCGCGCCGCCGCGACCGCCGAAACCGGGCTGCGCGATCGCATCTCGCTGCGCGACCACATCGTCGAGGTCGAGATCGGCGCCTTCCAGTCCGAGCGCGGCAAGACACAGCGTGTCTGCTTCAATATCGTGGTCGAGGTCGCGCGCCTGGACACCCCGGTCGACGACGATGTCGACCGTATCCTGAGCTACGACAAGGTGACAGAGGCCATCGAGTTGGAGCTTGCCGCCGAGCGGCTCAACCTCTTGGAAACGCTGGCCGAACGCATCGCCGAACGGATCCTGCTGGAGCCGCAGGCGCGCCGCGCCTTCGTGCGCATCGAAAAGCTCGACCGTGGCCCCGGCGCATTGGGCGTCGAGATCGTGCGCAGCCGCGCCGACCCCCCGCTGCGCCCGATCGCCCCCGACGAGGGCGTGCCGCATCCGGTACTGCTGTTCCTCGGCAACGCCGCCATCGCCGATCCGGCCCTGTCCGAGGCGATCGATCGGATGCAGGCCGGCGGCGCGCCGCTGATCTTCTGCGTGGGCCTGCCCGGCAACGCGGTGCCGCAATCGCAGGCCCCGCTTGCCCAGCGCCGCATCGACCTGCTGGCCATCGAGCAGAATGCCTGGGTCCTGGCGGGGCGCGACCGCCGCTGCGTGGTCGTCGAGACCCGCACCGAACTGGACTGGGCGATGAAGCATGGCCAGATCTCGGTCTGGGCGCCGTCGAAGATCGTCCTGGATGCCGTTGACGGGCCTGGAGTTTCTCCGCACGACGCGGTCGACCTGGCCTATTGGCTGGCCGAACTGGTCGGCGCGGCGGAAATGCGCGTCATCGGCGCAACGCCGCCGAAGGCTGTAACAATTCCGGTCCGCGAGGCCCGCCTCGAGGCGTGACCCTTGCCAAGGTCCTCGGCTTTCCGCACATCCCGGGCCATGTCCGACTATTTCCGCCCGATCCCGAACACCGACGCCGCAATTCCCGAAGGCGCGCTGCGCCTGGCGGGCGGCTGGACCTGGTTCAGCCATGCCGAGCGCTTGTCGCGCAAGGGCGCAGCGCAGGTGGTCGCCGCCTCGGACGTGCCGGCGGACTGGCGCGACCGGCTGACCGCGCCGCGACCCGCAATCGCCGGGCTGGCGATGGACGCGCCGCGCCTGATGGGCATCGTCAACGTGACGCCGGACAGCTTTTCGGACGGCGGCGACTTTGCCGAAACCGACGCGGCGGTGGCGCAGGGACGCGCCTTGGCAGAGGCGGGGGCGGACATCCTCGATATCGGCGGCGAGAGCACGCGGCCCTTCGCCGAGGAGATTGCGCCGGAAAGCGAGATCGCGCGCGTGGTGCCGGTGATCGCGGCGCTGGCGGGTGCGGCGACGCCGGTCTCGGTCGATACCCGCAAGGCCAAGGTGGCCCGCGCCTCGGTGGACGCCGGCGCGAGATTCGTCAACGATGTCTCGGCGTTGCGCCACGACCCTCAGATGGCGCATTACGTGGCCGAGGCCGGCCTGCCGATCTGCCTGATGCACATGCAGGGCACGCCCGGGACGATGGCGCTGGACCCGCGCTACGACAACGTCCTTCTCGACGTCTATGACGAGTTGGCCGAGCGCGTCGCCGCCGCCGAGGCGGCCGGCATCCCGCGTAGCCGCATCGTTGTCGATCCGGGGATCGGCTTCGGCAAGACCGCCGAGCACAACCTGGTGCTGCTGCGCAATCTGAGCCTGTTCCACGGGCTTGGCTGCCCGATCCTGCTGGGCGTGTCGCGCAAGCGGTTCATCGACGCCGTGGCGCAGGTTCCAGAGGCGAAGGACCGGCTGCCCGGCTCGCTGGCCGTGGCGCTGGCGGGGGTCGCGCAAGGGGTGCAGATCCTGCGCGTCCATGATATTAGCGAAACACGGCAGGCCCTCAGCCTCTACAGGGCTGTGACGGGCAAAGGGGCATGAGTATGGCACGCAAGTTATTCGGAACCGACGGCGTCCGGGGCGAGGCGAACAGCTACCCGATGACCGCCGAGATGGCGTTGAGGCTGGGCGCGGCGGCAGGGCGGTATTTCCGATCCGACGGCACCAACGGGCACCGGGTGGTGATCGGCAAGGATACCCGGCTGTCCGGCTACATGCTGGAGAATGCGCTGACCGCCGGGCTGACCTCGACCGGCATGAATGTGCTCTTGCTGGGCCCGGTGCCGACGCCCGCAGTGGGCCTGCTGACCCATTCGATGCGCGCCGATCTGGGCATCATGATCTCGGCCAGCCACAACCCGCATCAGGACAACGGCATCAAGTTCTTCGGCCCCGACGGGTTCAAGCTGTCCGACGAGGTCGAACTGGCGATCGAAGAGATCGTCGCGGGCGAGATCGAGCCGGCCCAGCCGGAAAACATCGGCCGGGCCCGGCGCGTCGACGACGGCCGCGGGCGCTATGTCGAATATGCCAAGACAACGTTCCCGGCGCGCGGTCAGCTGAACAACCTCAAGATCGTCGTGGACTGCGCCAACGGCGCGGCCTACCGCGCGGCGCCCGAGGTGCTGTGGGAACTGGGCGCCGAGGTCATCCCGCTGGGCGTGGCACCGGACGGTTTCAACATTAACGCCGGCTGCGGTTCCACCGACACCGCGCTGGCTGCCGAGACGGTGCGCCGCGAGGGTGCCGATCTGGGCATATGCCTCGACGGCGACGCCGACCGCGTGATGATCCTCGACGAGACCGGTGCGGTGGCCGACGGCGACCAGATCATGGCGCTGCTGGCGACCCGCTGGGCCGCGGCGGACCGGTTGCGCGACGGCACGCTGGTGGCCACGGTGATGTCCAATCTCGGGCTGGAGCGCCACCTGCAAGGCAAGGGGCTGCGGCTGGAGCGCGCGCCGGTTGGCGACCGCTACGTGGTCGAGCGGATGCGCGAGGGCGGCTGGAACCTGGGCGGCGAACAATCCGGCCACATCGTGATGACCGACTACGCCACGACCGGCGACGGCCTGATCGCCGGACTGCAGTTCCTCGCCGCCATGATCGAGACCGGCAGCAGCGCCTCGGCGCTGAGCCGCCAGTTCGACCCGGTCCCCCAGCTGCTGCGCAACGTGCGCTACGGCGCCGGGCAGGAGCCGCTGAGCGAGGGCCGCGTGCAATCGGTGATCGCGGATGCCGAGACGCGCCTGAACGGCTGCGGACGGCTCTTGATCCGCAAATCCGGGACCGAGCCGCTGATCCGGGTCATGGCGGAATGCGAGGACGAGACTTTGCTGTCGCGCGTGGTGGGCGACATCGTTGCCGAGGTCGAGGCGGTGACGCGTTAGCCGCGCCGCCTATTCGACAATGTGCAGCACGCGCGGCTGGACCCGCGCCAACAGGCCTTGCGTCAGGCGCGTATCGGTGCTCCTGCCGGCCAGGATCGCGGAACAGAATCCGGCATCGCCGCGTTGAGAGGTAACCGACTGCTTCTGAATGGGCGAAACGATGGCCGTCTTGAATGTGATCTTCCAGTTTATGACCGCCACGGCGGCGCTCTACCTGGTCTTCGCGCTTCTCGCCAAGCACCGCGATGAGCGACGCTCGGAGGAGGAGACCGCCAGGATCGTCGCGCAGCAGCGCGAAGCCGGCCCGCCGATGTGATTGCGATCGCGGTCCGGCGGCGCCACCTGACGGACTCAGAAAACACCCGCGACGCGATCGAACAGGCTTCGGAACGCCGTGAAGGCGCCGAAGAATGCGAAGGCGCACAAGGCAACCGCGCCGACCCGGTCCCACAATCCCAGCTGTTGCCAGAACCCCGGCGCGTCGGGATGGTTCCGGGCCTGACGGTCCGGGCCAAAGCGGTAGGTCGTCGATTGCCGGGTGAACCCGGATCCGCGGAACAGCGCCTCCGACCCCGCGTTCCAGTCCCAAACCGTCGCTGTCAGATCGTCCCAGTCGCGCTCCACGGCCAGCCGCTTGACGTGGTCGACAAGCATGGTGCCGATCCCGCGGCGGCGGAAATCCTCGGCGACGTAGACATCCTCGATGCACACATAGGGCATCGGCGGAGCGGACGGACGCGCCCAGGCGGAGAGCAGCACGTAGCCGGCAAACGCCTCGCCGGCCATGGCGACGAAGGCATTCGGGCTTTCCGGCAGCTCCCTGCGCCCGTCGAGGAAGGCGAGTTCGACATTCCGGACGGCCGTCGCGCATCTGTCCTGCGGAAACGCAAAGGGCTGCCGGGCGTTGTGTGCCGCAAAGGTGGCGCGGGCGCATTCGGACATCTTCCCGCGCAGGGCCAGAGGCGCCGGAACGATCCGCACATCCTCCGGCCCCGCCATCGGCTCAGTTCTTCGCCTTGTCGACCATCTTGCCGGCCGAGATCCACGGCATCATGCCGCGCAGCTTCTCGCCCACCGCCTCGATCTGGTGCGCGTCGTTGTTGCGGCGGATCGCCTTGAAGCTGGGCTGCCCCACGGCGCATTCCGCCATCCAGTCGCGCACGAAGCGGCCCGACTGGATGTCCTGCAGCACGGCCTTCATCCGGGCCTTGGTCTCGTCGTAGGGCAGGATGCGCGGCCCGCTGACGTACTCGCCGTATTCCGCAGTGTTCGAGATCGAGTAGTTCATGTTGGCGATGCCGCCCTCGTAGATCAGGTCCACGATCAGCTTCACCTCGTGCAGGCACTCGAAATAGGCCATTTCCGGTTCATACCCGGCCTCGACCAGGGTCTCGAAGCCCATCCGGATCAGCTCGACCAGCCCGCCGCAGAGCACCGCCTGCTCGCCGAAGAGGTCGGTCTCGCATTCCTCGCGGAAATCGGTCTCGATGATGCCCGACCGGCCGCCGCCGATGGCCGAGCAGTAGCTGAGGCCGATCTCCAGCGCCTTGCCGCTCGCGTCGTTGTGGACCGCGACCAGGCAGGGCACGCCGCCGCCCTTGACGTATTCGCCGCGGACGGTGTGGCCGGGGCCCTTGGGGGCCATCATCAGCACGTCGACGCCGGGCTTGGGCTCGATCAGGCCGAAATGCACGTTGAGGCCGTGGGCGAAGGCGATGGCGGCGCCGTCCTTGAGGTGGTCGTGGACGTGGTTGCGGTAGGTCTGGGCCTGCAATTCGTCGGGCATGGTGAACATGATCAGGTCGCACCAGGCGGCGGCCTCCTCGAT
>JAHELH010000080.1:0-4356 GCA_024644285.1 Paracoccaceae bacterium
TCGAAGCTTGCGAACCTTCAGAATTCAATGAAAGAGGTCGGATAAATGGCGATCCAAGCTGCTGAAATTTCTGCCATCCTGAAGGAGCAGATCAAGAACTTCGGCCAAGAGGCGGAAGTGGCCGAGGTGGGCCGCGTGCTGAGTGTCGGCGACGGGATCGCCCGGGTGTACGGCCTCGACAACGTGCAGGCCGGCGAAATGGTGGAATTCCCGGGCGGCATCCGCGGCATGGCGCTGAACCTGGAATCCGACAATGTCGGCGTGGTGATCTTCGGCTCTGACCGCGACATCAAGGAAGGCGACGTCGTCAAGCGGACCAATTCCATCGTGTCGGTGCCGGCTGGCAACGAGCTGCTGGGACGCGTCGTTGACGGCCTGGGCAACCCGATTGACGGCAAGGGGCCGCTCAATGCGTCGGAAACCCGGGTGGCGGACGTCAAGGCGCCGGGCATCATCCCGCGCAAGTCGGTGCACGAGCCGATGGCCACCGGTCTGAAGGCCGTCGATTCGATGATCCCCATCGGCCGCGGCCAACGCGAGTTGATCATCGGCGACCGGCAGACCGGCAAGACGGCGGTGGCGCTGGACACGATCCTGAACCAGAAGGTCTATAACGACCGCGCGGGTGACGACGAGAGCAAGAAACTGTATTGCGTCTATGTCGCCATCGGCCAGAAGCGGTCGACCGTGGCACAGCTGGTCAAGAAGCTCGAGGAATCGGGCGCGATCGACTATTCGATCGTTGTGGCCGCCACCGCATCCGACCCCGCGCCGATGCAGTTCCTGGCGCCCTACTCGGCGACGGCGATGGCCGAGTTTTTCCGCGACAACGGCCGCCACGCGCTGATCGTCTATGACGATCTGTCCAAGCAGGCGGTGTCGTATCGCCAGATGTCGCTGCTGCTGCGCCGCCCGCCCGGCCGCGAGGCCTATCCGGGCGACGTGTTCTACCTGCACTCGCGGCTGCTGGAGCGGTCGGCGAAGCTGAACGAGGATAACGGCGCCGGGTCGCTGACCGCGCTGCCGATCATCGAGACGCAAGGCGGCGACGTGTCGGCCTTTATCCCGACCAACGTGATCTCGATCACCGATGGCCAGATCTTTCTGGAGACCGACCTGTTCTTCCAGGGCATCCGGCCGGCGGTGAATACCGGCCTGTCGGTGAGCCGGGTGGGTTCCTCGGCGCAGACCAACGCGATGAAATCGGTCGCGGGCCCGGTGAAGCTGGAACTGGCGCAGTACCGCGAGATGGCGGCCTTCGCGCAGTTCGGGTCTGACCTCGACGCGGCCACGCAGCAGCTGCTGAACCGCGGCGCGCGGCTGACCGAGTTGATGAAGCAGCCGCAATATTCGCCGCTGACCAACGCCGAGATCGTCTGCGTCATCTTCGCCGGTACCAAGGGGTATCTCGACAAGATCCCGGTCAGCGCGGTCGGCCGGTTCGAGTCCGGGCTGCTGAATTTCCTGCGCTCGAAGAAGGCGGACCTGCTGGACTGGATCACCAAGGAGGATCCGAAGATCAAGGGCGAGGCCGAGGACAGGCTGAAATCCGTGATCGACGAATTTGCCGCCGATTTCTCCTGAACGGACCGAAAGGTAGCACCTTATGCCCAGCCTTAAGGACCTGAAGAACAGGATCGAGTCGGTCAAATCGACCCGCAAGATCACCAAGGCCATGCAGATGGTCGCCGCGGCAAAACTGCGCCGCGCGCAGGAGGCGGCCGAACAGGCGCGCCCCTACACCGAACGCTTCAACGCGGTGATGGCGGGGCTTGCGGCCTCGGCCGGGGGCAGCGAGGGGCCGAAGCTTTTGAGCGGGACCGGCAGCGATCAGACGCATCTGATCGTGGTGATGACGTCCGAGCGGGGCCTGTGCGGCGGCTTCAACTCGACCATCGTGCGCGCCGCCAAGGCCAAGATCCAGAAGTTGCTGGACAGCGGCAAGACCGTGAAGATCCTGACCGTCGGCAAGAAGGGCCGAGAGCAGCTGCGCCGCGACTACGGCAAGCTGTTCATCGAGCATGTCGACATGAGCGAGGTGAAGCGCGTTGGCTACGCCAATGCGCGGGACGTGGCCAAGGAAATCCTGACCCGGTACGAGGCCGGCGAATTCGACGTGGCGACGATCTTTTACAACACCTTCGAGTCGGTGATCAGCCAGGTGCCGACCGAGGTGCAGATCATCCCGGCGAAGTTCGAGACCGAAGGCGACGGCGCGGCTACCTTCTACGAGTACGAACCCAGCGAGGAAGAAATCCTGACCGAGCTGCTGCCGCGCGGCGTGGCGACGCAGATCTTTGCGGCACTGCTGGAGAATGGCGCGTCCGAGCAGGGCGCGCGGATGAGCGCCATGGACAACGCGACGCGCAACGCGGGCGAGATGATCGACAAGCTGACCATCGAGTTCAACCGCTCTCGCCAGGCCGTCATCACCAACGAGCTGATCGAAATCATTTCGGGCGCCGAGGCGCTCTAGAGACAACCGGAGACCGAACATGGCAAATGCAAAAGGCAAGGTAACCCAGGTCATCGGCGCCGTCGTCGACGTCCAGTTCGACGAACACCTTCCCGAGATCCTGAACGCGCTGGAGACCGACAACCACGGCAACCGGCTGGTCCTGGAAGTGGCGCAGCACCTGGGCGAGAACACGGTGCGGACCATCGCGATGGACTCGACCGAAGGTCTGGTGCGCGGCCAGGTGGTGACCGATACCGACGGGCCGATCACGGTGCCGGTGGGCAACGCGACGCTGGGCCGGATCATCAACGTGGTGGGCGAGCCGGTGGACGAAGGTGGACCCGTGGACGCGGAAGAGCGCCGCTCGATCCACCAGCCGGCGCCCGAGTTCGCCGAGCAGGCGACGGAATCGGAGGTTCTGGAAACCGGCATCAAGGTCGTGGACCTGCTGGCGCCCTACGCCAAGGGCGGCAAGATCGGCCTCTTCGGCGGCGCGGGCGTGGGCAAGACCGTGCTGATCATGGAGTTGATCAACAACATCGCCAAGGTGCACTCTGGCTTCTCGGTCTTCGCCGGGGTGGGCGAGCGGACCCGCGAGGGTAACGACCTGTATCACGAGATGATCGAATCCGGGGTCATCGTTCCCGACAAGCTGACCGACTCGAAGGTGGCGCTGGTCTATGGCCAGATGAACGAGCCTCCCGGCGCACGGATGCGCGTCGCGCTGTCGGGCCTGACCCTGGCCGAGCAGTTCCGCGACCAGTCCGGGACCGACGTTCTGTTCTTCGTCGACAACATCTTCCGGTTTACGCAAGCCGGGTCCGAGGTGTCGGCGCTGCTGGGCCGGATCCCCTCGGCGGTGGGCTATCAGCCGACGCTGGCCACCGACATGGGCGCGCTGCAGGAGCGGATCACCTCGACAAAGGCAGGCTCGATCACCTCGGTGCAGGCGATCTATGTGCCTGCGGACGACCTGACCGACCCGGCGCCGGCAACCTCGTTCGCCCACCTCGACGCCACCACGGTGTTGAGCCGGGCGATCTCGGAATTGGGCATCTATCCCGCGGTGGACCCGCTCGACTCGACGTCGCGCTTGATGGATCCGGCGATCCTGGGCGAGGAGCATTACCAGGTCGCGCGCGACGTGCAGGGCGTGTTGCAGCGCTACAAGAGCCTGCAGGACATCATCGCCATTCTCGGCATGGACGAGCTGTCGGAAGAGGACAAGCTGACCGTGTCGCGCGCCCGCAAGATCCAGCGCTTCCTGTCGCAGCCCTTCGACGTGGCGCAGGTCTTCACCGGCTCGCCCGGGGTGCAGGTGCCGTTGGAAAAGACCATCGCCTCGTTCAAGGCCGTCGTGGCCGGTGAATACGACCACCTGCCGGAAGGCGCTTTCTACATGGTCGGCGACATCGACGAGGTGAAGGCGAAGGCCGAGCGCATGGCCGCGGACGCGGCGTAAGGAAGGGTCGTCATGGCCGATACGATACAGTTCGACCTGGTGTCACCGGAGCGCATGCTGGCCTCGATGGAGGCCAACGAGGTGCAGATCCCCGGCGCCGAGGGCGACATGACCGCGATGGCGGATCACATGCCGCTGATCACCACCCTGCGCCCCGGCGTGGTGCGCGCCACCGGCGGCGGCGAGACCAAGGAGTTCGTCGTCTCGGGCGGGTTTGCCGAGGTCACCGCGTCCACCGTGTCGGTCCTGGCCGAACAGGCGGTGCCGCGCGCCGAGGTCACACAGGAATTCCTGGAGAACCTGCGGCAGCAGGCCGAAGCGGCGCATGCCGAGGCGACCGACGACAACCGGGACGCCACCGCCAAGGCCGTGGCCGACCTGGCCGAACTCGCCGCGCAGATGGTCTGACGCCACGGATCGTCGCCTGCGCTGTTAA
>JAHELH010000080.1:4456-9058 GCA_024644285.1 Paracoccaceae bacterium
AGCGGATCTAGTTGCGCGCGTAGGTGCCTTCGTAGATCGGGCCGAGCGTGTCGGTTTCGAACAGCGAAGAAACGCTGGTGCCGCTCCAGATATTCAGGATCGCCTGGGCGAAGATCGGCGCGGTCGGCACGATGCGGATGTTGCGCGCGTTCTTGACCGGCTCGGTGGGCTCGATGCTGTCGGTGATCACCAGGCTCTTCATCACCGAGTTCTCGATCCGGTCGACGGCGGGGCCGGACAGCACGCCGTGGGTGATGTAGGAATGCACTTCCTTGGCGCCCTGCTGGATGAGCACCTCGGCCGCCTTGCAGAGCGTGCCGGCGGTGTCGCAAATGTCGTCGACGATGATGCAGGTCTTGCCGGAGACGTCGCCGATCACGGTCATCTCGGCCACCTCACCCGGCTTTTCGCGGCGCTTGTCGACGATGGCCAGCGGCGCGGTGATCCGTTTTGCCAATTCGCGCGCGCGCGCCACGCCGCCGACGTCGGGAGACACGATCATCACGTCGCCCATGCGGCCCTGGAACTGGTGTTCGATGTCGAGCGCGAAGATCGGCGAGGCGTAGAGGTTGTCGACGGGGATGTCGAAGAAACCCTGGATCTGCGCGGCGTGCAGGTCCATCGTCAGCACCCGCTCGATGCCCGCGCCGACGATCATGTTGGCGACCAGCTTGGCCGAGATCGGCGTGCGCGCCTTGCTGCGGCGGTCCTGTCGGGCATAGCCGAAATAGGGGATCACCGCGGTGATGCGGCTGGCCGAGGAGCGGCGCAGCGCGTCGGCGATGATCAGCAGTTCCATCAGGTTGTCGTTGGCCGGGTTCGAGGTCGGCTGAATGATGAACATGTCCTCGCCGCGCACGTTCTCGTAGACCTCGACGAAGATTTCCTGGTCGTTGAAGCGCTCGACCCTGGCTTCGCAGAGATCGACGCTGATGCCGCGGTGCATCGACATGCGGCGGGCGACGGAATTGGCGAGCGTGCGGTTGGCGTTGCCCGAAATCAGTTTCGGCTCGGCGGCAGGTCTCATGAAGGGGTCCCCGGGCTGGATGGGCGCGGATTCGCAGACGTTGACTCCCCCTACCACCCCTCTACGGTCTTGCAAACATTGACTGGCATCTCGGGGGCGGACATGGCGCATATCGATTACTTTTTCACTCCTTTGTCGCCCTTCACTTTTCTCGCCGGAACCCGGCTGGAGGAGATCGCGGCGCGGCACGGGGCGTCGGTGACCTACAAGCCGCTGGATATCGGCGGGCTTTTCGCGCGCACCGGCGGCACGGCGCCGAAGGACCGGCATCCGTCGCGGCAGGAGTACCGGCTGCAGGAACTGGCGCGCCAGGCGAAGAAGCTGGGGATGCCGATCCATCTGCAGCCAGCGCACTGGCCGACCAACCCAGCGCCGGCGGCCTACGCGATCATCGCGGCGCAGGAAGCCGGGGGCGGCGATCCGGGCGCGCTGGCGCATGGGCTGACGCGGGCCTGCTGGGCGGAGGAGAAGGACATTGCCGAGGATGGGGTGATCCGGGAGTGCCTGAAAGCCGCGGGGTTCGATGCGGCGCTCGCCGACAGCGGGCTGCTGGCCGGGGCCGAGACTTATGCTGCCAATCTCGAGGAGGCGGTGGGGCGCGGCGTGTTCGGCGCGCCGTTCTACATCGTCGACGACGGTCAGCGGTTCTGGGGGCAGGACCGGCTGGACGACCTGGACCTGCACCTTGCGGGCAAGCTTTGATGCCGGTGGCCGTCTGCCATCTGCGGCAGGGGGCCGGCGGGCTGGACCCGGACGCGATGGTGCAGGACTGGGCGCGGCGGGCGGAGTGCGATGCGGGCGTGATGACGGTCCTGCTGAGCGAGACCCGCAGCGGCGGCAACACCTATGCCGCGCTGGCCGACCTGGCGCTGCCGACGATCTGGTCGCGAGAGCGGGCGCAGGACATCGCGAAGGCGCTGTCTGAGGTTCTGTGCGCGGCGCTTGCGGTCGAGGCGGCGGAGATCGAGGTGCACACGCGCTGGGTGCAGAGCGGCGACGTGGTGTCGGGCGGCGCGGTGCTGGACTGGTAACTCAGTCCGATAGCGCCTGCAGGAAACGGTCGATATCCGCGTCGGTGGTGGACCAGCTGCAGACCAGCCGTGCCGGCAGGACGGCGTCGTCAGGCGCGCCGTCGGGATAGACCTCGTACTGCGCGCCGGCGGCAAGCGCGCGCATGTGCAGCTTTTTCGGGGCATCGGCGAAGACCATGTTGGCGTCGGTCGGGTGCCGAAGCTCGATGCCGGGAACGCGCGACAATGCCTTCGACAGGCGCGCGCCGGCGCGGTTGGCGGCGCGGGCATTGTCGAGCCAGAGATCGTCGCGCAGATAGGCCGCCATCTGCGCTGACAGGTAGCGGTACTTAGAGAACAGGTGGCCGCCGCGCTTGCGGCGCAACTCGAGTTCCCGGGCGCGGGACGGGTCGAAATGGACCACCGCCTCTACGCCCATCAGCCCGTTCTTGGTGCCGCCGAAGCTGAGCACGTCGATGCCGGTCTTCCAGGTCATTTCGGCTGGCGTCGCACCGGTCGCCGCCAGCGCGTTGGCGAAGCGGGCGCCGTCCATGTGAACCGGCAGACCGTAGTCGCGGGCAATAGCGGTCAGTTCGGACAGTTCAGCAGTGGTGTAGATGGTGCCGCGCTCGGTGACATTGGTGATCGAGACCGCGCCGCGCTGGACGCTGTGGACGTCGGTGTGGGTGTCTTCGATCGCCGCGCGCAGCCTCTCGGGGGTCATCTTGGCATGGTTGCCGTCCACGAGGCGCAGCTTGGCCCCGCCGGTATAGAATTCCGGCGCTCCGCATTCGTCGGTCTCGATATGCGCCAGCCGGTGGCAGAAGATCGCACCCCAGGGCGGGCAGAGCGTGGCGAGCGCCAGCGCGTTTGCGGTGGAGCCGGTGGCGACCAGGTAGACCGCGGCCTCGGGCGCCTCGAACAGATTGCGGATGCGGTCGCGGACCTCGTCCGTCAGCGTGTCGGTGCCGTAGGACGGTGCATAGCCCTCGTTCGCTTGGGCCAGCGCCTGCATCACCTTGGGATGCACCGGGGCGGTGGTATCCGAGGCGAAATGCATGTCAGAGCGGCTCCTCGATGATGTGGTCTTCCCACTCCTCTTCGGGGATCTCAAATTCGGGGACGGTCCAGCCTTTCACCGAGACGCCGGCCGTGTGCACCGTCTCGGGCGTGCCGGAAATCAGCGGGTGCCAGTCCTGCAGCGGCTTGCCCTCGTAAAGCAGCCGATAGGCGCAGGTCGAGGGCATCCAGTAGGCGATCTCGCTGATGTTCGCGGGCGTGAGCACGACGCAATCGGGCACGATCTGCTTGCGGATGTCGTATTGCGCGCAGCGGCAGGTCTGGTCGTCAAGCAGGCGGCAGGCAACGCGGGTGAAGGCGATTTCCCGGGTCTCGGGATCCTCCAGCTTGTTCAGGCAGCACTTGCCGCAGCCGTCGCACAGCGCTTCCCATTCCTGCGCCGTCATCTTCCGCAACGGCACCCTTTCCCAGAAGCGGGGCCGCAGGCCGTCGCGCCGGATCGGGTCCTTCATGGCACGTCGCGCAGGATGGCACGGGCGCGGGCGCAGTCTGCCTCCATCTGGTTGGTCAGGCCCTTGATGGACTCGAACTGCATCTCGGGCCGCAGGAATTCAACGAGCGCGATGGAAAGCTCCTCGCCATAGAGATCGCCCGAGAAGTCGAGGATGTAGGTCTCCAGGTTGGCGACGTCGCCGCCGAACATCGGGCGAATGCCGATGCTGGCGGCGCCGTCATAGGTGCCCTTGTACGGGCCGGTCAGGATGTCGGCCTTGACGGCGTAGACGCCGAAGCGCGGCGGATGCAGTCCCTCGATGGACATGTTGGCGGTGGGAAAGCCCAGGTCGCGCCCGCGCTTTTCGCCGTGCAGAACGCTGCCGTCGATGCGGTGCCAGTGACCCAGCATCGCGGCGGCATCGGGCGGCCGGCCGTCGCTGAGCGCTTTGCGGATCGAGGTCGAGGAAATCTCGGTTCCGTCCATGTCGATCAGGTCTGCGACGGTCACGTCAAAGCCCATGTCGCGGCCGAAGCCCTGCAGGTCCGCCGCCTTGCCGGCGCGGCCCTTGCCGAAGTGAAAGTCCTCGCCGACGACCACATGGGCAAGACCAAGGCCGTCGGCGAGAACGTCGCGGGCGAACTGTTCCGGCGTCAGGCGGAACAGGGCTTCGTCGAATTTGAGCTGGTACAGAAGTTCGACGCCCAGCTTTTCCAGCCGGTGCGCCCGCGTGTTGGCGTCAGTCAGGCGAAATGGTGGGGCGTCGGGGGCGAAGACCTCGCGCGGGTGCGGCTCGAAGGTGACGACACCGAGAGGGGCCGAGGCAGCCTTGCGCGCCACGTCGATCACCGCCTGGTGGCCCAGATGAACGCCGTCGAAATTGCCGATGGCGGCGGTGGCGCCGCGGGCGTCATCAGGCAGGTTGTTCCAGGTGGTGAAGGTGCGCATCGTCCCCCAAGGCCGGGGGTCGCGCCCGGTCGATCAGTCGAATTTCCGGCTGGGCGCCAGCACCAGCGCTTCGCCTTTCAGAACGACCGTATCGCCGACCATGC
>JAHELH010000382.1 GCA_024644285.1 Paracoccaceae bacterium
CGCGCATCCAGCAGGTTGAAGATGTGGCTCGCCTTGATGCACTGGTCATAGGCCGGATGGGCGAGCACGATGGAGCGCCCGGTCTTCGGGTCCTCGGCCGGTGCGTCCAGCAGCGCGGCGCATTCGCGCTCGGCATCCTCGAAATGGCGAAACAGCATCTCGGTATTCGCCGCGTCGAAGTTGTGGCGCGAATATTCCTCTTCCGTTTGCCGGAAGACGTCGCCATAGCTCAGCGCGATTGGCGCATCCGGATCGTTGAACGGCATCTCCATCACATGGTCGATGCCCAGCACATACATTGCCAGGCGCTCGAGCCCATAGGTCAGCTCGCCCGAGACCGGCTTGCAGTCATGCCCGCCGACCTGTTGGAAATAGGTGAACTGGCTGACCTCCATGCCGTCGCACCAAACCTCCCAGCCAAGGCCCCAGGCGCCCAAGGTCGGGCTCTCCCAATCGTCCTCGACGAAGCGGATGTCGTGGAGCTCCATGTCGATGCCGATCGCCGCCAGCGATCCCAGATAGAGCGCTTGCAGGTCCGGCGGCGAGGGTTTGATGATCACCTGATACTGGTAGTAGTGCTGCAACCGGTTCGGGTTCTCGCCATAGCGCCCGTCGGTTGGCCGGCGCGAGGGCTGCACATAGGCCGCCGCCCAGGGCCGCGGCCCCAGCGCGCGCAGCGTGGTCGCCGGGTGGAACGTGCCGGCGCCCACCTCCATATCGTAGGGCTGCAGGATGGCGCAGCCTTGTGCCGCCCAGTAGTTCGCCAGGCGCAGCAGCACGTCTTGGAAGGATTTCGGCTTGGTGGCGGACATCGGCGCAGCAGATCCCAGAGCCCCATCGGATGGGCGCCTTCTAAAGCGCGCCTCGATGAGGGTCAACGCGGCGCGCGCGCTGACGCACTTGTGACCGGACGCCCGGGGCGATAGAGGGTGGTGCGGATCATGAATTTCTGACAGAAACAGTCGGATTAAGAAGCGCAAGGAGCCGACGCCTACCAATGGCGACGCCGACCGAAACATTCGACCCGGGGCGCCGGCTTGGCCGGGCGCGCCCGGATGCCTGGACGTTCGGCAGCCTTGTGCTCGCCGCCTTGCTGCTGATGCCCATCGTCGCAGTCGCCTGGATGGCATTGTTCCCGACCGAGAACATCTGGCCGCACCTCGTGCGCCACGCCCTGCCGGTCTATCTGGGCAATACGCTGATCCTGATGGCGCTGGTCGGGGCCGGCACCGCGCTCGTCGGCACTGCCGCCGCGTGGTTGGTGGTGATGACCGAGTTTCCCGGCCGTCGGATCTTGGAATGGGCGCTGCTCGCGCCGCTGGCGATGCCGGCTTATATCGGCGCCTATGCCCTGGTTGACCTGTTGGAATATGCCGGGCCGGTGCAGACCGGGCTGAGGGCGCTCTTCGGCTGGCAGGATTCGCGGGACTACTGGTTTCCGGAGATCCGTTCGATCTGGGCGGCGGGTTTCGTGTTGACCCTGGCGCTCTACCCTTATGTCTACCTCCTCGCGCGCGCCGCCTTCCGCGAGCAGTCGGTCTGCGCGCTCGAGGTCGGCCGCGCGCTCGGCTGCGGGCCCTGGGGCGTCTTCTGGCGGGTTGGCCTGCCGCTGGCGCGCCCGGCGGTGGTTGCGGGCAGCGCGATCGCCATGATGGAAACGCTGAACGACTTCGGCGCGGTCGATTATTTCAACGTGCCGACGCTCACCCGCGGCGTTTTCTCGATCTGGCTCGACACCTACAACGCCGGCGGCGCGGCTCAGATCTCGATGGTGATGCTGGGCTTCGTCCTGCTGCTGTTGGCGCTCGAGAAGGTCAGCCGCCGCGGCAAGCGCTTCCACCACACGTCGCGACGCTACCGGCCGATCCGGCGCACCCGCCCGAAACGCCTGCGGCGGGCGGTGGTGATCGGCGTCTGTACGATCCCGGTCGTCTTCGGCTTCGTCCTTCCCACCCTGGTGGTCGCCTGGCATGCAATTTCGCATCTGGGCCAATGGGCCGATCCGGATTTCTGGCGCGCGGTGATGCATACCGGTGTGTTGGCCGGTCTGGCCGCCGCCGTCTCCTGTGCGGTCGGCATTTTCATGGTCTACGGTGCGCGCGCCTCGCGCCACGACGCCGCCCGCTGGCTGGCCCAGGCGACCGCGCTCGGCTACGCCGCTCCCGGTGCTGTCCTGGCGGTGGGTGTGCTGATCCCATTGGCGGCGATCGATCACCGGATCGCGGACTTCGCGGAAAGCACGCTCGGGATTGACGTCGGCCTGCTGCTGACCGGGTCGGCGGCGGCGGTCGTCTTTGCCTATGTGGTGCGCTTCTCGGCCATTGCGCATGG
>JAHELH010000081.1 GCA_024644285.1 Paracoccaceae bacterium
ACGTCATAGCCCATGTCGGCCATCGGCGAGGTGAAGAACGGCGACAGCCATATCGCGTCGGCGCCCAGGCTGGCGACATGGTCGAGCCGCCGGGTGATGCCGGGCAGGTCGCCAATGCCGTCGCCGTTGTCGTCCTGAAAGCTGCGCGGGTAGATCTGGTAGACCACCGCGCCACGCCACCATTCGGTCATCCGTCTGCCCGCCGCCGCTCGATTCGCCGGGCGAGCATAGGGGCCCGCGGCGGCACGCGAAAGCGCGGGGGGCTTGCGCATGGTCGTAGGGCAGCGATGATGGCCGGCGTCGCCAACCGGGGAGCCAGACGCATGCAGATCACCGAAGACACCGCCGCTATCGTCACCGGGGGTGCCTCGGGTCTGGGCGCGGCGACGGCGCGGGCGTTGGCGGGGCTGGGCGCGCGGGTGACGCTGTTCGACCTCGACGTGCCGCGCGGCATGGCGCTGGCCGAGGAGATCGGCGGCGCGTTCCAGGCGGTCGATGTCGGCGATCCCGACAGCGTGGCCACCGGCATGACGGGCGTCGAGCAGCGCCATGGCGGCTGCCATGTCCTGGTCAACTGCGCCGGGGTCGCGCCAGCGGCCAAGACCGTCTCGAAAGGCGCGGCGCACGATCCCGAGGTCTTCGCCCGTACGATCCGGGTGAACCTGATCGGCAGCTTCAACTGCGCCTCGCAGGCCGCGCACCTGATGAGCGGCAACGCGGCCCAAGGCGAAAGCGGCGAGCGCGGCGTGATCGTCAACACCGCCTCGGTCGCGGCTTACGAGGGGCAGGTGGGGCAGGTCGCCTATGCGGCCTCGAAGGGTGGCGTGGTCGGGATGACTCTGCCGATGGCGCGCGATCTGGCGAGCCTGGGCATAAGGGTGATGAGCATCGCGCCGGGGCTGTTCCTGACGCCGATGCTGGAGGGGCTGCCCGAGGAGGTGCGCGCGTCGCTTGGCGCGCAGGTGCCGTTTCCGTCGCGGCTGGGCGATCCGAGGGAATATGCCGCCACCGTTCTGCACATCGTGGAGAACGCGATGCTGAACGGCTCGGTGATCCGTCTGGACGGCGCCATCCGGATGGCGCCGAGGTGACGCCCGCCTCGGGCGACCTTGGCTTTTGACAGGCGGCGCAACTTTGCCATTATGCGGGGGCTTGGCGCCTGACCGGAGTGCCCGGCGCGAAGCAATTGGGCGGCGGGGACGATGTTTATCGGATTGGACCTGGGCACCTCTGGGCTGAAGGGCGTTTTGATGGGCGAGGATCAGGCGATCGTGGCCGAGGCCACGGCGCCGTTGTCGGTCTCGCGCCCGCATGACGGCTGGTCGGAACAGGCGCCGGCGGACTGGATCGCGGCGGCCGAAACCGTTCTGGATGCCTTGGCGGCACGGGATCTGTCCGGCGTCGCCGGGATCGGGCTGTCGGGCCAGATGCACGGCGCGACGCTGCTCGACGCCGCCGACCAGGTGCTGCGGCCCTGCATCCTGTGGAACGACACGCGGTCGGCGGCGCAGGCCGCGGCGATGGACGCCGATCCGGCGTGGCGCGAGATCAGCGGCAATATCGTCTTCCCGGGCTTCACAGCGCCCAAGCTGCACTGGGTGCGCGAGGCGGAGCCGGAGATCTTCGCAAAGGTCGCCATGGTGCTGCTGCCCAAGGATTATCTGCGCCTGTGGCTGACCGGCGACCATGTGGCAGAGATGTCGGATGCCGCCGGAACCTCGTGGCTGGACACCGGGGCGCGGGACTGGTCGGACGATCTGCTGGCGCGCTCGGGGCTGAACCGGGATGCGATGCCGAGACTGGTTGAGGGGTCCGAGGTGTCAGGCACGCTACGCGCCGACCTGGCGCGGCGCTGGGGGCTGTCGGAACGCGTGGTCGTGGCGGGCGGCGGCGGTGACAACGCCGCTTCGGCGATCGGCGCGGGGGTGGTTCAGGCGGGGCAGGCGTTCGTCTCGCTGGGCACCTCGGGGGTGCTCTTTGCAGCCAATGACGGCTACCGGCCCGATCCGGCGACGGCGGTTCACACCTTCTGCCACGCCCTTCCGGGCACCTGGCACCAGATGGGGGTGATCCTGGCGGCGACCGATGCGCTGAACTGGTTCGCGCGGCTGGTCGGGGAAGAGGCGGCGGCGCTGACCGGCGGCCTGGGCGATTTGCGGCCGCCGGGGCGGACGCTGTTCCTGCCCTATCTGGGCGGTGAGCGGACGCCGTTGAACGACGCAGGCATACGCGGGGCGTTCGTCGGGCTGGAGCACGCTACCGACCGCTACGCCGCGACCCGCGCGGTGCTGGAGGGCGTGGCCTTCGCGATCCGCGACTGCCGGGATGCGCTGGCGGCGACGGGCACCCGGATTGACAGCCTGCTGGCGATGGGCGGCGGGTCGCGGTCGGATTACTGGCTGCGCGCCATCGCCACGGCGCTGGACATTCCGGTCGATCTGCCGGTGGCGGGCGATTTCGGCGGCGCCTTCGGCGGCGCCTTCGGCGCGGCGCGGCTGGCGCAGATGGCCGCGACGGGCGGCGGGGCGGAACTGGCGCCCGCCCCGAAGATCGCGCACAGCATCGCGCCCGAGACGGGGCTGGCGGCGGCATTCGACGAGGGGCACGCGCGCTACCGCGCCGCGCGCGATGCGATCAGGGGGCTGACATGACCGAATTTTTCAAAGGTATTCAGAAGATCGCTTTCGAAGGCACTGAGACGGAGAACGAATTCGCCTTTCGCCACTACTCTGCGGACGAAATGGTCATGGGCAAGCGGATGGAGGATCACCTGCGATTTGCGGTGGCTTATTGGCATTCCTTCGCCTGGCCCGGCGGCGATCCCTTTGGCGGCCAGACGTTTCAGCGGCCGTGGTTCGGCGACACGATGGACCATGCGCGGATGAAGGCCGATGCGGCCTTCGAGATGTTCGACATCCTCGGCGTCCCGTTCTTCTGTTTCCACGATGCCGATGTGCGGCCCGAGGGCGCCGATTTCGCCGAAAGCGCGCGGAATCTCGAAGAGATCACCGACTACTTTGCGGCCAAAATGGAGACGTCGAAGACGCGGCTTCTTTGGGGAACGGCAAACCTGTTCACCCATCGCCGCTTCATGGCCGGGGCGGCGACCAATCCGGACCCGGACGTGTTCGCCTGGTCGGCGGCGACGATCAAGCTTTGCATGGATGCCACGCACAAGCTTGGCGGGCAGAACTACGTGCTGTGGGGCGGGCGCGAGGGGTACCAGACGCTGTTAAACACCGATCTGGGGCGCGAGGCCGAGCAGGCGGCGCGCATGCTGCACCTGGTCGTCGACTACAAGCACAAGATCGGCTTCGAGGGCACCATTCTGGTCGAGCCGAAACCGCAGGAGCCCAGCAAGCACCAGTACGACTACGACGTGGCCACGGTTTACGGGTTCCTGAAGCGGTTCGGGCTGGAAGACGAGGTCAAGGTCAATATCGAGCAGGGCCACGCGATCCTGGCGGGACATTCCTTCGAGCACGAACTGGCGCTGGCGGCGTCGCTGGGCATCCTGGGCAGCATCGACATCAACCGGAACGACTATCAGTCCGGCTGGGACACCGACCAGTTCCCCAACAACGTGCCGGAACTGATGCTGGCCTTCTACGAAATTCTGAAGGCCGGCGGGTTCAGCACGGGCGGCACCAATTTCGACGCCAAGCTGCGGCGGCAGAGCCTGGACCCCGAGGACCTGATCCTGGCGCATGTCGGCGGCATGGACGCTTGCGCCCGGGCGCTGAAGGCAGCGGCGGCGATGCTGAAGGATGGCAAGCTGGAGCGTCTGCGGGCCGAGCGCTATGCCGGCTGGCGCGGCAATAGGGCGCAAGAAATGCTGGCCGGCAGGTACGGGCTGGAAGAGATCGAGACCCATGTGCGCGAGGCGGCCATCAACCCCGAACCGGTCTCCGGGCGGCAGGAACGGCTTGAAAACCTCGTCAATTCCTACCTTTAGAATGCGCGGCTCATGCGCGGTCCGGCAATCCGCTGCGCAGCAGACACTGGCGTGTGTGGCATAGGCGTGTTACCGCTAACAAATCGACCCGCGAGCCCTTTTACCCGTTGGCCAGTCAGGCTAGGTGGCAGGCAATGACCACTGAGATGGAAAACCAGATGCCTCTCGATACCCTGACGCCGGAAGCCCTGCGGGACGACGTTCTGCGTCACCTGACTTTCACGCTGGGCAAGGATGCCGAGCATGCCAGCCTCTACGACTGGCGCATGGCGCTGTCGCGCAGCCTGCGCGACCGCATCGTCGGACCCTGGTTCGCCTCGACGCGCAAGGCCTATGCCGCTGATGCGAAACGGGTTTACTATCTCTCTCTGGAATTCCTCATCGGCCGGATGCTGGAAGATGCGGCGATCAACCTCGGCATCCGCGATCAGGCGCAGGCGGCGATGGAATCGCTGGGCGTCGACTTTCGTGCGCTGGTCGAGGACGAGCCCGACGCGGCGCTGGGCAATGGCGGGCTGGGCCGGCTGGCGGCCTGCTTCATGGATTCGCTGGCCACGCTGGGCGTGCCGGCCTACGGCCACGGCATCCGTTACGAGCACGGCTTGTTCCGCCAGCGATTCGAAATGGGCCAGCAGGTCGAGACGCCCGAGGACTGGCTGACTCAAGAGCACGCCTGGGAGTTCGAACGGCCAGAGGCGGCCTACGAGATCGGCTTCAAGGGCGAGGTCGACGGCGACAAGTGGGTGCCAGGCGAAAGCGTCGTGGCCTCGGCCTATGACATGCCGATCGTCGGCTGGGGCGGGCAGTGGGCCAATACCCTGCGCCTGTGGGGCGCCAAGCCCACGACCCTGTTCGACCTCGAGCGTTTCAACCGCGGCGACTATGCCGCGGCGGCCGAGCCCGAGGCGCTGGCGCGCACGATCAGCCGGGTGCTCTATCCCGACGACACCAACTATGCCGGCAAGGAGTTGCGGCTGAAGCAGGAGTTCTTCCTGACCTCCGCGGCGTTGCAGGACATTCTGCGGCGCTATTTCGACGCCCACAGCAACCCGCGCGATCTGCCCAAGCACGTGGCGATCCAGTTGAACGACACCCATCCCGCCATCGCCGGGCCAGAACTGATCCGGCTTCTGATGGACAAGGGGCTTGAATTCGCCGAGGCCGCCGACACCGCTCAGGCGACGCTGAACTACACCAACCACACCCTTCTGCCCGAGGCGCTGGAATCCTGGTCGACCTGGCTGATGGGCAACATCCTGCCGCGGCACATGGGCCTGATCGAACGCATCGACGAACGTCACCGCCGCGCCAATCCCAAGCGCCCGACCGATGTCGGCATCGTCAAGGACCATATGGTGCATATGGGGCCGCTGGCCTTCATCATGGCGGGCAAGGTGAACGGCGTCTCGGCGCTGCATACCGAACTGGTCAAGAAGACCGTCTTTGCCGACCTGCACAAGCTGCATCCCGACCGGATCGTCAACCAGACCAACGGCATCACGCCGCGGCGCTGGCTGAAGCTGGCGAACCCGGCGCTCTCCACGCTGATCACCGAGACCATTGGCGCAGGCTGGGAGGCCGATCTTGAAAGACTTGAGGGGCTGGAGCCGCATCTGGAGGATGCCGGGTTCGTCGAGCGTTTCGGTACAGCCAAGCGCGCCAACAAGGAGACGCTGTCGGGGTGGATCGCCGAAACCTGCGGCGTAAGTGTCGATCCCGCCGCGATGTTCGACGTCCAGATCAAGCGCATCCACGAATACAAGCGCCAGCTTCTGAACATTCTCGAGACGGTCAGCCTGTGGCAGCAGATCCATGACGACCCGAACGGAGACTGGGCGCCGCGGGTGAAGATCTTCGGCGGCAAGTCGGCGCCGGGCTATGCGGTAGCGAAAGAGATCATCCATTTCATCAACGACGTTGCCGAGACGATCAACGACGACCCGAAGACGCGCGACCTGCTGAAGGTGGTCTATCCGCCGAACTACAACGTCTCGATGGCCGAGAAGCTGATTCCCGCGGCGGACCTGTCGGAGCAGATCAGCACCGCGGGCAAGGAGGCCAGCGGCACCGGCAACATGAAGTTCCAGCTGAACGGCGCGCCGACCATCGGCACGCTGGACGGTGCGAACGTGGAAATCCGCGAGCAGGTGGGCGCCGAGAACTTTTTTCTGTTCGGCATGACCGCCGACGAGTCGGCGGCGCGGCGCCGGCTGCCGGATCACGCGAAATTGGCTATCGACGCCAGCCCACATCTGAAATCCGTGTTGCAACTGATTGCCGAGGGACGGTTTTCGCCGGACGACCCGGCCCGCTATCACGGGCTGGTCGAACGGGTGTGGCACCACGATTATTTTCTGGTCGCCTCGGATTTCGACAGTTACGCTGAAACCCAGCGCAAGGTGGACGCGGTCTGGTCGGATCGCGCGGCTTGGCACCGGATGGCGGCCCGGAACACGGCGCGGGCCGGTTTTTTCTCGTCCGACAGGACGATCCGGGGCTATCTGAACGATATCTGGAGTGCCAAACCGGCGCTCTGATCAGGGAGAGAGGCGAATGGCCGGGACAGTGGACAGCGACCTTATCGATCTGAACGCAGCGCGGGCCATCGCCGAGGGACGGCACGGCGATCCGTTCGGCTTTCTTGGCCCGCAGGACCGAGGCGGGTCGCGCGTACTGACCGCCTTCGTGCCCGGCGCGACCCATGTCGCGGCGGTGAGCGGCAAGGCTGTACGCGCCGAATTGACGCCCGTGGCGGAAGTGCCCGGCATCTTCGTCGGCAAGATCGGCAAGGCGAAAGACTACCGGCTGGAATGCCGCAACGGCGACGCCCATTGGGCGATGGAGGATCCCTACCGTTTCGGCCCGATCCTGGGCGAGATGGACGAGTACCTGCTTGGCGAGGGCACACACCGCCGCATCTGGGACACGCTGGGTGCGCATGTCATCACCCACGAGGGCGCGACCGGCGTGCATTTCGCGGTCTGGGCGCCGAATGCCGAGCGCGTCTCGGTTGTTGGCGACTTCAATTTCTGGGACGGCCGCCGCAACCCGATGCGCCGGCGCGGTGCGACCGGGGTCTGGGAGATCTTCCTCCCCGGCCTCGGCGAAGGCTGCACCTACAAGTACGACATCCTCGGCCAGGGCGGCCGGCACCTGCCGATGAAGGCCGATCCGGTGGGCTTTGGCTCGGAACACCCGCCGGCGAATGCCAGTGTCGTGCGGTCCATCGAGGGCGCGAAATGGACCGACGGCAAGTGGATGAAGGTGCGCGAGGCGGCGCACAAGATCGACGCCCCGATCTCGATCTACGAGGTTCACCTGGGCAGCTGGAAGCGCGCCGATGACGGCCGGCGGCCGCTCTCCTACCACGAACTTGCGGGCGAGCTGATCGACTATGTGGCCGACATGGGGTTCACCCATATCGAGCTGATGCCGATCAGCGAATACCCCTTCGACGGCTCCTGGGGTTACCAGCCCATCGGCCTGTTCGCGCCGACCATCCGGCACGGCACGCCGGCCGAGTTCCGCGACTTCGTGCAGGCGGCGCACAAGAAGGGGCTGGGCGTCCTGCTGGACTGGGTGCCGGGGCATTTTCCCACCGACGCGCACGGGCTGGGCCGGTTCGACGGCACCGCGCTTTACGAGCACCAGGACCCGAAGGAGGGCTTCCACCAGGACTGGAACACCCTGATCTACAACTACGGCCGCGTCGAAGTCGCCAATTACTTGATCTCGAACGCGCTCTACTGGCTTGAGGAATACCACATCGACGGGCTGCGGGTGGATGCCGTGGCCTCGATGCTGTACCGCGACTATTCCCGCGAGGAAGGCCAGTGGGTGCCCAACATCCACGGCGGGCGCGAGAACCTCGAGGCCATCGCGCTATTGCAGAACATGAACGTCACCACCTATGGCGAGGTGCCGGGGATCATGACGGTGGCCGAGGAATCGACGGCCTTCGACGGCGTGTCACGCCCGGTCAGCAGTGGCGGCTTGGGCTTCGGGTTCAAGTGGAACATGGGCTGGATGAACGACACGCTCAGCTACATTCAGAAGGACCCGGTCTACCGGAAGCACCATCATCACCAGCTGACCTTCTCGATCCATTACGCCTGGTCCGAGAATTACATCCTGCCGATCAGCCACGACGAGGTGGTGCACGGCAAGGGCAGCATGATCGCCAAGATGCCGGGCGATGGCTGGGAGAAATTCGCCAACCTGCGCGCCTATTACGGCTACATGTGGACGCATCCCGGCAAGAAGCTTTTGTTCATGGGCTGCGAATTCGCGCAAGGGGCCGAATGGAACCACAATGCCAGCCTGGACTGGCACCTGCTGGAACATGGCGGGCACAAGGGCGTGCAGAACCTGGTGCGCGATCTCAACCGGCTGCTGCGCGAGACACCGGCGCTTTACGTCAACGACACGAAGCCCGAGGGGTTCGAGTGGCTGGAGGCCAATGACGCGGCAAACTCGATCTACGCCTTCATCCGCCGCGGCGGTCCGAAGGATCCAGAGGTCGTCGTCGCGCTGAACATGACGCCGGTGGAACGCCGCGACTACCGGATCGGGCTGCCGAAGCCGGGGCGCTGGCGCGAGGCGATGAACACCGATGCCGATCTCTACGGCGGCGCGAACCGGGGCAACCTGGGCGGCGTCACCGCAGAGGACGAGCCCTGGCACAACCAGTCCCACTCGGCGCCGGTCACGCTGCCGCCGCTCGCGGCGGTCATTCTGATCCACGACGGCAGCGCGCCGAAATCAGAGAAGACCAAGGAGAAGGCCAAGAAGGCGCCCGCGAAAAAGGCCGCGGCGCGCTCTGCGAAATCGAAAAAAGATAATTGAGATCATGGGAGGATAACATGGCACCTTCGGCGAATACCCGGCTGTCAAGCCGCGCGATGGCATTCGTTCTTGCCGGCGGACGCGGCAGCCGTCTGAAGGAATTGACCGACAATCGCGCCAAACCGGCCGTCTTTTTCGGCGGCAAGTCGCGGATCATCGATTTCGCGCTGTCGAACGCGCTGAATTCGGGCATCCGCAAGATGGC
>JAHELH010000082.1:0-3302 GCA_024644285.1 Paracoccaceae bacterium
AGAGGTCGAGCAGGGTCTCGGCGGGCTGCAGCACCGGCGGGTCGACGGGATCGGCGCCGTGATCCACGAAATGCTGCAGCAGCCGTGCCTGTTCGGCGTCGAGCGCCCGGTCGCCGCTCATTCGCCGAGTTTCTTCCGGACGTATGGCACGAGGTCGCCGCGCGGGATTTCCTCCTGCGCGGGCTGAGCCTTCCATTCCTCGTTGCTCTCGATCTCGGCGGCCAGCTTCTTGCCGAGCACAAGGTCCTTCACTGTGACCACGCCGCGCGCCTTCTCGTCGCCACCCTCGATGATCGCCAGCGGGCAGTCGCGGCGGTCGGCGTATTTGAGCTGGTTGCCGAAGTTCTTGGGATTGCCGAGGTAGACCTCGGCGCGGATGCCGTCGCGGCGCAGCTCGGCGGCCATTTGCTGGTAGTCGGCCATGCGGTCGCGGTCCATCACGGTGACCAGGACCGGGCCCTGCGCCTGGCTCTGCATCCGGCCCTTGGCGCGCAACGCGGCAAGCAGCCGGTCGACACCGATCGAGATGCCGGTGGCCGGCACCGCCTGACCGGTGAAGCGCTTGACCAGGTCGTCATAGCGCCCGCCGCCGGCGACCGAGCCGAACTGGCGCGGGCGGCCCTTGTCGTCGGTGATCTCGAAGGTGAGTTCGGCTTCGTAGACCGGACCGGTGTAATAGCCGAGGCCGCGCACGACCGAAGGATCGATGACGATGCGGTCGGCATAGTACTTTTGGCTCGCAACCAATTTTGCCATGGTTTCAAGCTCGTCTACGCCTTCATTGCCGACCTTGCTGTTCTGGACTACTCCGCGAAGGTACCCGCAAATTTCGAGGTTCCACGGCGCAATACGCCAGCCCTCTTCTTCGTGTTCGATGAAATCTAGCCCTTGGGGATACATCGGGTTGGGGTTGTCCGAAACTACTCTGTTGGCAGACACGAATGTCATGATCGTGGCGGCTTGGTGGGTGGTAAGGCCAGCACCCTCAGTGAAATCCCCGCTTTCGTCGCGCCTGCCTTTGGTCAATAGCTGCATCACAGCTTCATCACCGAGGCGGTCGAGCTTATCAATTGCTCGAAGAGCGATGCCCCTCTCGTTTGAAAAGCGCTCTGGTTCGACTGGATCAAAAAGCCCTGCTAGTTCCATTACCCCGTTCAGCACCTTCCGATTGTTCACCCGGATGATGTAGTCGTCGCCAAGACCCAACTCTTCGAACACATTCGCCAGCATCGCGCAGATCTCGGCATCGGCGGCCACCGTGCCGGTGCCCACCGTGTCGGCATCGCATTGATAGAACTGCCGGAACCGCCCCGGCCCCGGCTTCTCATTGCGCCACACGGGGCCCATCGCATAGCGCCGGTAGGGAGTCGGCAGATCGTTGCGGTGCTGGGCGTAGACCCGGGCCAAGGGCGCAGTCAGGTCATAGCGCAGCGCCAGCCAGTCGCCGGGCTTGTCGCTGTCGGCATCCTCCTGCCAGGCAAAGACGCCCTCGTTCGGGCGGTCGACATCGGGCAGGTACTTGCCCAGCGCGTCGAGCGTCTCGACGGCCGAAGATTCCAGCGCGTCGAAGCCGTAGCGGTGGTAGACCTCGGCGATCTTCGCCAGCATGGCGTCGCGCTCGGCCACCTCGGGGCCGAAATAGTCGCGGAACCCCTTGGGCGTCTCGGCCTTGGGTCGCGGCGCTTTCTTCTGCTTGGCCATGCTGGACTGTCCCGTCGGGTCGTTCGCGGCGCGGTCTAGCGGATGGGCGTGGACGGGGCAAGAAGCCCGCGCTGCCGCAACGGCCGGGGTTGCGGGCGCGGGCCGAAACGGGGTTAGTGGCGGCGGGAGGCGGAGCATGGCGAACGGCACGGAGCGGCTGGAAGAGAAGGTGGCGCATCTGCAGCGCGTGACGGACGAGTTGTCCGACATCGTTGCGGCGCAGCGCGATCAGATCGACCGGCTGACGCGGCGGGTCGAGATGCTGATGCAGCGCGAGGCCGAGCGCGAGGCCGACAGCGGCGGGACGGTGCCGCTGGCCGACCAGAAGCCGCCGCACTGGTAGGCGACGGGCTGTGGCCGCGCGCCTCCTGCACTGGCTGTTTTTCGGGCTGACCCTGATGCAGGTGCTGTTCTTCGCTGGCGCGGGGGTCCTGCCGCTTCAGACGGTCGGTCTGCCGGCGCTGGATCGGCCGCTGCTGCGCGTCCAGATGTGGGAGGCGAGCGGGCAGCCGTTGCTGTTCGGGATGACGATCGTCGTGGCAGTGATATGTCTTTGGCTTGGTCCGCGTCCGAGACCCTATCAGTCTGCGGCTCTGGTGGTTGTGCTTCTCTTCGCCGCGCATGGGCTGCTGCTCGCCGAGACCGCGATACTGGTCGAGGGCGGCGAATTGGCGGTGCCGATCAAGAGGGCGGACCTGTTCGTCCTGGGGACCCGGATCGCGACATTCGTCCTGGCCGCCCTGGCCACGTCGCTGGCGGCGCGGATCGCCGTGCGTCAGTTGGTGCGCGTGGCGTAGGCGGCGACGTCGCCGTCGTGCAGGAACATCTCCAGCCAGTCGCCGCCGCCGCCGAAGCCGCGGTAGGCGCTGACGAAGGCGCTGGCGCGCGCCATCCGGTCGGCGCGGCCGGCCGGGCAGGCCTTGCCGCGCCCGACGCCGCAAAGGCGCCGCTTGACCCTTTCGTAGGCCTCGTCGGTGTCGGAATAGGGGCTGGTGTTCTGCGGGTTGTAGCGGGTGGCCTCGTGAATGGCGGAAGTGCCGAACAGCGCCAGGGCGGCATTGAACTGCCGGGCGCAGCCGTCGTCGAAGCCGGTCAGGAACTGCGGCCGAATCTGCGTGCTGCGCGGATCGCTGTCATAAAGCCGGTAGGTGCCCGAACCGTCCGACCGCGCCACCTCGGTGCCCAGCCTGCGCGGCGGCACGCCGCAAACCACCGCGATCTGGCCGAAGGGCAGCGCCCCAGCGGGGGCGTCGAGCGTGGCCCCGGCGGCGGCGGCATCCGCAGAGCCGACTTTCGCCGGCGCGGTCCCGATCGCCCCGAGCGGGGCGCAGGCCGCCAGAAGGAGGAGAGCTGCACCAAGGGGAGTCAGCGATCTGAGCGGGGACAAAGGCAGCGGCACGACGATCCCTGTTGTTTTCCGGAGTGCATGATGCGCCAGCCCGGACTGGGCATCAACACCCGGTGGGCGACAGTCCGCGGATCAGCGTCTCCGACAGATCGCCGCGCATCGTCTGATCGATCTGCGCCCGGTACTGTTCCGGCAGTTCGATGGGCAAGTTCGGATTGGCGGGGCGGGCGAGGACCCGCGAGGCCCTGTAGCG
>JAHELH010000082.1:3402-8995 GCA_024644285.1 Paracoccaceae bacterium
TTGCACTCTGCGCAGCCGGCGGCGTATCCGCCGCAGTCCGTCCGGCCACAGGGCGTTGAGGTAGTAGACACCCTGATCCAGCAGGGCCCCGGCATTGGCGGCGAAGTTGTTCTGCAGAAGGGTCGTGCCGGTCTTGTGCACGCCGAGGTGATAGAGAAATCTCACCGGCCCTGCCTCAGGCATCCTCGACCGTTACCACGCCGGCCAGCGATTTCAGCGCGCCCTTGATCTGCGGATTGACGTGAAAGTCGTCGCCCAGCGATATCTCGACCTCGCCCGGCAGGTCCGGGGCCATCAGGCACATCTGGACCGGACCGCGCGCGCGGCTTTTCGCTTCCGCCGTGGCGCGCTGCAGCAGCGCCGCGACGGTGCCGATGGCCTCTGGCGCGTCAACGAAGACGCGCAGCCCGGCCCCGCCGGCATCCGCGGCGATGGTGTCGACCGGCGCGACCGAGCGCGCAAGCAGTTTGAGCTGGTCGCTCTCCATCGTCGCCTCGACCGTCAGCACGACATTCGCGCCAGCCTCGAGATGATCGCGCGCGGCCTCCAGCGTGTCGGAGAAGACCGTGACCTCGTACAGGCCCGAGGGGTCGGACAGCTGGACAAAGGCGAAGCGGTTGCCACGTGCCGACTTGCGCTCCTGGCGCCCGGCCACCGCGCCGGCGAGCTTGGCCACCAGCGGCGCGCGTTCGGCCTTCCCGGCCACCTCGGCCAGCGTCAGCACGCCCTTGCGCCTCAGCGGACCCATGTAGTCGTCCAGCGGATGACCCGAGAGGTAGAAGCCGATGGCCACATGTTCCTGCGACAGGCGCTCGTTGGGCAGCCAGTCGTCGACCGGCGACAGGCGCGGTTCGGGCAGGTCGTCGCCGGCCTCGCCGAACAGCGACACCTGGGCCGAATTGCGCTGGTCGTGCACCGCCGCGGAATAGCCGACCAGCGCGTCGAGGCTGGCGAAGACGCGGTGGCGGTTGGGGTCGAGTTGGTCGAAGGCGCCGGCGCGGGCCAGCATCTCCATCGGCCGCTTGCCGATGCGCTTCAGATCGACGCGCCGCGCGACGTCGAACAGGTTGACGAAGGGCTTGTCGCCGCGCGCTTCGGTGATCAGGCGCATCGCCTCGACGCCGACATTCTTCAGCGCGCCAAGGCCGTAGACGACGCGCCCGTCGCTGACCGAGAACGTCGCGCGGCTGCGGTTCACGCAGGGCGGCACGATCTCGATCTGCAGGTTGCGCCGCACCTCCTCGGCATAGACCGCCAGCTTGTCGGTCAGGTGAATGTCGCAATTCATCACACCGGCCATGAACTCGACCGGGTGGTTCGCCTTCAGCCAGGCGGTCTGGTAGCTGACCACCGCATAAGCCGCGGCGTGCGACTTGTTGAAGCCGTAATTGGCGAACTTGTCGAGCAGGTCCCAGACTTCGGTCGCCTTCTTCTTGTCGACGCCGTTCGCCGCCGCCCCGGCCAGGAATTTCGGTTTCTCGGCATCCATCGCGGCCTGGATCTTCTTGCCCATCGCCCGGCGCAAGAGGTCCGCGCCACCCAGCGAATAGCCTGCCATCTCCTGCGCGATCTGCATCACCTGCTCCTGGTAGACGATGATGCCCTGGGTTTCGTCCAGGATGTGGTCGATCGAGGGATGGATCGACTCGCGGTCGCGCAGGCCGTTCTTGACCTCGCAGTATTTCGGGATGTTCTCCATCGGTCCGGGGCGATAGAGCGCCACCAGCGCGACGATGTCCTCGATGCAGGTGGGTTTCATGCGGCGCAGCGCGTCCATCATGCCCGAGCTTTCCACCTGGAACACGGCGACGGTCTTGGCCGAGGCGTAGAGCTCGTAGGTGGCCGGATCGTCCAGCGGGATCGCGGATATGTCGATCTCGATGCCGCGGTCCTGCAGCAGGTCCAGCGCGTTCTGGATCACCGTCAGGGTCTTCAGGCCGAGAAAGTCGTACTTCACCAGCCCGGCCTGCTCGACCCATTTCATGTTGAACTGGGTCGCCGGCATGTCCGAGCGCGGGTCCTGGTACAGCGGCACCAGCTCGTCCAGCGGCCGGTCGCCGATCACCACGCCGGCGGCATGGGTCGAGGCGTTGCGCAGCAGCCCCTCGACCTGCCGGCCGTAGGTCAGCAGTCGGTTGACGACCTCTTCCGCTTTCGCCTCTTCCCGCAGCCGCGGCTCGTCGGCCAGCGCCTTCTCGATGCTCACGGGCTTGACGCCTTCGACCGGGATCATCTTGGAAAGCCGGTCCACCTGGCCATAGGGCATCTGCAGCACGCGCCCGATGTCGCGCACCGCGGCCTTGGACAGAAGCGCGCCGAAGGTGATGATCTGGCCCACCTTCTCGCGGCCGTACTTCTCTTGCACGTAGCGGATCACCTCCTCGCGGCGATCCATGCAGAAATCGATGTCGAAATCCGGCATCGAGACGCGCTCGGGGTTCAGGAACCGCTCGAACAGCAGCGAATACCGCAGCGGGTCGAGGTCGGTAATGGTCAGCGCATAGGCGACCAGCGACCCGGCGCCCGAGCCGCGGCCCGGCCCCACCGGAATGTGGTGGTCCTTGGCCCACTTGATGAAGTCGGCGACGATCAGGAAGTAGCCGGGAAAGCCCATCCCCTCGATGATCCCCAGCTCGAAATCGAGCCGTTTTTCGTACTCCTCGACAGGCGCAGCATGGGGGATCACCGCCAGCCGCGCCGCCAGCCCCTCACGGGCTTGCCGGCGCAGTTCTTCGACCTCGTCATCGGCGAATTTCGGCAGAAGGGGCTCGCGGCGCTCGACCTTGAAGGCGCAGCGGCGCGCGATCTCGACCGTGTTCTCGACCGCCTCGGGCAGGTCGGCGAACAGGGTCGCCATTTCCGCCTGGCTCTTGAAATAGTGCTGCGGGGTCAGGCGGCGGCGCGGTTCCTGCTGGTCGACATAGGCGCCCTCGGCGATGCAGAGCAGCGCATCATGCGCCTCGTACATCTCGGGCTTGGCAAAGTAGACGTCGTTGGTGGCGACCAGTGGCAGGCCCTTGGCATAGGCGGTCTCGACGAACCAGCGCTCGGTCATCCGTTCGGCCATCGGCGCGGCGCCGTCCTCGCCCGGATGGCGCTGCAACTCGACGTAAAGCCGCCCCGCGAATGCCTCTGCCAGCCGCCGGATCAATTCCTCTGCCTTGTCCGTCTGCCCGGCGCGCACCAGCCGCCCCAGCGGCCCGTCCGGCCCGCCCGTCAGGCAGATCAGCCCGCCGGAATGCGCGCACAACTCGTCGATGCTCACCTGCGGCAGCGCGCCGTCCGCGTCGAGATAGGCGCAGGAGTTCAGCTTCATCAGGTTGGCATAGCCGTCGGCGGACTGCGCCAGCAGAACCACCGGCGCGGGCCGGCGCGGTTTCTCGGTGGGGCCGGCAGGATCGTAGGCGAGATCGAGCTGGCAGCCGACGATCGGCTGCACGCCCGCCTCGGCCGCCGCAACAGAGAATTCCAGCGCGGCGAACATGTTGTTGGTATCGGTCACGGCGACCGCCGGCATGCCGGAGGCGATACACAACCCCGGCAGCGATTTCAGCCTCACCGCGCCTTCCAGCAGCGAATATTCGGTGTGCAGGCGTAAGTGAATGAATCGGGGCGCGGCGCTCATGCCGGAAGGCTAGCGGAACGGCACGCGGAGGTGAATCGGGAAACGTCAGGGCAGGACGGAATATTCGGTGATCGATCCGCGGAAATAGGCGCGGTAGCCCTCGGGATAGACATATCCGACCTCGGCCCTTGCCGGAATTCGCCGCGGGCCGATCCTGCGATAGTCGCTGAAAGTCCCCCGCCACGGCAGCAATGTCGCGCGTCCATCCGCGCCGGTGGCGGGGCGGTCCGGGGCGAAGGCTTCGACGATATCGCCATCCGCATCGAACTGGAACGCGACCGAGGCTTGCCAGCCCGCGCCCTGCAGCGTGGCCTCGGCACGGGTATCGTCGATCTGGCGCCAGGAGATTTCGGGATTTCCCAGGATCGCGTCCGGCGCCCAGGGCAGTTCGGCAAGGTATCGCATCGCCTCGCCGCGATCGATGTCGGGGCCGATGGCGCGGACGATGCGCAGAAGCCCAAGCAACCGAACCACCAGCTGTCCCCGCCCTTCTGCATAGGCGTCGAGGACCTGAAACTTCGAAACCGGGCCCCAGGGCTGCCGGGCCTGCCAGACGAATGCCGGCGCGCCGGTCGCGACGCTTTGCCGGGCATCGATCCGTTGCCAGGCCTGGCCGGGTCTAAGCTGCATTTCCGCCGCCTGGAGAAACCGGACGCCACGGGCAAGGGCGTCGGGGTTCGCGCCGGACCGCAGCGCGAATGCACGCACCGGCTGGGGCAGCGTCGCAAGCCGGGGCACGGGCGCCGGCGCGGTCGAGATCGCCTCGTTCAGCGCCGCGATTCGCCGCGCATATGCCAGGCGCCCCGCCGCCAGCAGAACGGCCAGAACGACGAGTCCGGCCAGGAAGATCAGGGCGAGCGTCCGCATGTCAGATCACCTCCGGCTGCGGCTCTAGCAGGTCGCGGGCGGCCGTGATTTGACCTTGCTCAATGCCGCTTCTAGAGGATCGCGGTGCGCGGGCGGCGGATAATTCCGGAAATCTTGAAGGTCTTTCGCCGCCGGTCCGGGGCGAAATGCTTGCCAAAAAGCCAATTCACCGCTTTGCTTGCATGATATCAAACAGGGAGGCCCCCGCTTTACGCCGCATCGGGCGGGGGACCTGGCGGAAAACGCCGAAACAGAAAGCGGCGCCGGAAATGACATGAGCCAGATCGCGTTTCTCCTGAACGGAGACCCCGTCTGCCTGACCGACCCCGAACCGACCGTGACATTGCTGGACTGGCTGCGCGAAGAACGCGGGCTGAAAGGCACCAAGGAAGGCTGCAACGAAGGCGATTGCGGCGCCTGCACGGTGATGGTGACGGATGCCGACGGCGCCCGCGCATTCAACGCCTGCATCCTGTTCCTGCCGCAATTGCACGGCAAAGCCGTGCGCACGGTCGAAGGCATCGCCGGGCCGGACGGCGCTCTGCACCCGGTGCAACAGGCGATGGTGGAGCACCACGGCTCGCAATGCGGGTTCTGCACGCCCGGTTTCGTCGTCTCGATGGCGGTGGCGCATCTGAACGGCCGGCGCGATTTCAACGACCAGCTGGCCGGTAACCTGTGCCGCTGCACCGGCTACGCGCCCATCGTGCGCGCGGCAGAGGCGGCGGCGGACGCGGCGGTGCCGGACTGGATGCGCGACGATCTGTCGGAACTCGAGGGGACGGTGGGTTCAAACCCACCTTACATCCCGGAAACCGCCGACGACCTGGCAGAGTGGTACGCCGCGCACCCCGACGCGGTGCTCGTCGGCGGCGCGACCGATGTCGGGCTTTGGGTGACCAAGGGCCTGCGCGAACTGCCCGAGGTCGCTTTCGTCGCGGGCATCGCCGATCTGAAGGGCATCGAGATCGACGCGGACCGGGTGCGCATCGGCGCGTCCGCCTCGCTGACCGATGTCGGCGCGGCGATGGCAGATCTGCATCCCGATTTCGCCGAGCTGATCCGCCGCTACGGCTCGGTCCAGGTGCGCAACGCCGCCAC
>JAHELH010000083.1 GCA_024644285.1 Paracoccaceae bacterium
CGCGATCCTGGTGACCGCGGTGACGGGTCTGTATCTGCTGAGCGGCGTCCGGGTGGTGGGGCTGGTGACGGTGATCGTGCCTATCATCGGGCTGGTCTGGCTGGCGATCCAGTACCGCGGCACGCCGGCACCGGCGCGGGCCATTGCCGGGCGGGTGCGCGGGTATCTGTTCACCGAGCTTCCCGCCTATCGCGGCGAACTGACGCTACTGATGATGGCGGGATATATCGGCACGGTGGGGGCGCAGCTCTTGGGGCCGCTTCTGGCACGGGCCGGGATCGATCCGGGCGCGGTCCCGGCCTGGGTGATCCTGGCGGGCTTCGTCTGGATCATCCCGCTGGCCGGGCAGATCGGGATGAACCCGATCCTGGCGGCGGGGCTGATCGCGCCGGTGATCCCCTCGGCCGACAGCCTGGGGGTGACGCCGACAGCGGTGATCGTGGCGATCACCGCGGGGTGGGCGATGAGCGGGGCGTCGAGCCCGTTCACCGCTTCGACGCTTCTGACCAGCAATTTCAGCGGCATCCGGCCGCTGCGGGTGGGGCTGGTCTGGAACGGGGTATACGTGCTGCTGAGCGGGCTGGTTCTGTCGGGCTGGGTTCTGCTCTACGGCTTGGTGCTGACGTGATGTCCCCATGGGGACATGGGGTCAAAGCATTGATATTTAACGTGTTAGCGCTAAAGGACGTAAGGTGGGCTTAAGCCTACCGTCAGGCGCGCAGGCGTCGCAGCAGGGCCAGCGAGGGCTCACCCGTCACCGGCAGGCCAACGCTGGCCTGGTAGCCGCGGATCGCGGCGATGGTCTTGGGACCGATCACCCCGTCGTCGCCCTCGGTGTCGAATCCGGCGCGGGTCAGGAGGCGCTGCAGGTCCTGCCGGTCTTCCTTGGTCAGGCCGGTCGCATCGGGGCCGAAACGGCCCCGCAGGGGTCCGGCGCCTCGAATCCGGTCGCTGAGGTGCCCGACGCCGATCACGTAATTCTCGGCGTTGTTGTAGCGGGTGATGACGGTGAAGTTGCGGAACACCATGAAGGCCGGACCGCCCGCGCCGGCCGGCGCCAGGATCGAGGCCGGCCCGTAATCGGGCACCGGCTGGCCGTTCACGCCGCGCAAGCCCTGCGCCGCCCAGGCGGACGGGCTGCGCGTGGTGCCGCGCCCGAACGGCCCGCCGAAGCCCGCCGGCAAGAGCACCTCGACCCCCCAGGGCTGGCCGCGCCGCCAGCCGGAGCGGGCGAGATACGACGCGGTCGAGGCCAGTGCGTCGGTCGGGTCGTCGGACCAGATGTCGCGCCGCCCGTCACCGCGGAAATCGACCGCGTAGGCAAGATACGAGGTCGGGATGAACTGGGTGTGCCCCATCGCCCCGGCCCAGCTGCCGGTCATCCCCGCGGGCGAGATGTCGCCGTTCTGCAGGATGCGCAGCGCCGCGACGAGCTGTTTTTCGAAGAACGCGCCGCGCCGCCCGTCGAAGGCCAGCGTCGCGGTGGCCGAGATCACCGGCACCGAGCCGCGGCGCTCTCCGTAGCGGCTTTCCAGGCCCCAGATCGCGGTGACCACGTGGCCCTCGACGCCGTAGCGTTGTTCGATCTCGGACAGCACGCCGCGATACCGGGCGTAATTCGCGCGGCCCTTCGAGACGCGTTCGTCCGAGGCGGCGATCGACAGGTAATCCTCGAGCGAGCGCTTGAATTCGGTCTGGTTGCGGTCGCGCTCAATCACGCCCGGAAGGAAGCCGACCCGCGCCAGGGCGGCATTCAGGGTGGTCTCGGCGATGCCCTGTGCGGGGGCCCGTCCGCGGAACCCGGCGATCCAGGCGTCGAAGGCGGGATTGGGCGCGGCGGGATAGGCCTCTTCGCGCCGGGGCGACGAGGCGCCAATCCGGCCAGTCGGCGCGCCGCCGCAGGATGCCAGTGCGCTTGCCAGAATACCGAAACCGACCGCCCGACGCGTCAACATGACCCTGCCCCTCTTCCGTCGCCTGTGGCGCAGGCTCTAGCCTATTCCGGTGCGGGGGCAAAGGGTGAGTGTCGCGGCAGCGGCCGGATCGGCGGGCGGACACCCATGTGGCCGCCCGCCGCATGGCGGCCCGTCAGGAGGTGACCAGGGTTTCGCCGGAGTTGTTGGCGCGGTTGCAGTCGTCGTTCATCTCGTTGCCGTCGATGAACAGGTCGGGATCGTGGCTGAAGACAGCCTTGTAAGTGTGCGGGATTTCAAACGGTCTGCGCACGATCACCGACCACGACGCGCTTTGCCCGGCATTGAGTTGCGCGAACCGGCCGACGCCGACCTCGCTGCCGTGGCGCGACAGCACGATGGCCTGCTGGTTGGCGCCGCTGACATAGTCGATGGTCGAGACGTTCTTGACGCCATAGGTGACGCGCACGCGGTCGCCATGGGTGCGGCGCTGGGTGACGAAGACGGCGAGGTCGACGCAACGCGAGCGCAGCGAATCCTGCAGGTGCTGGCGGACGCCGGGCGCCAGCTCGATCTGCTGGCCAAGTTGCGGGTTCAGACGCTTGATTTTCAGCGTCTCGCCGATGGCCGGTGGCGCGGCGACGGCGGCGAGGGTGGCGGCGGCGGCGAGGGTGCCGAAGAGAGCGGTCTTGAAGTTGGTCATTGTCAGGGTCCTCCTGTTTTGCACATGACGGAGTCCAGGGCAGATCGCCCCGCTTCCGGCCATATGTCGGAGAACGTGCCGGCGAGGTTCAGAGATTCTTTCGGCGCGCGCCGCGGCCTATTGCAGCAGGCTGGCCAAATCGTTGAATTCCCGGTGGCGCAGGCGCAAGAGGATGGATTTGCCCGACTTGACGATCACGACCGCGTTGTGGCTGATCTTGTGGACCCGCCCTCCGAACGCCGCGTCACCTGTGCTGACCTTGAGAAAGGTCCCGTCAGGCGCGCGCAGGATTGCCCGCAGGTTCGCCGGCTTGCCGAAGATCCCGATCAGCGTCTCCTTGTGCAGCGCCAGCGCGTCTTTTTCCGTTGCGGTATCCCAAACCCACCGCCACCGATCTTCCGGCGCCTCGACCCCCGGAACCACGCCGTCGGGCAGTTCCCAGGTTTCTTCTTCATCCGCAGCCATCGCAAATACCCCCAGTATTGCGAGTTCGGAAGCATGTCGGGAAGGAACGCGCCGCTGATCGGCGCGGACGTGACCTCAGGCGCCCAGGTCAGGCGCCCATCTCACCCATCAAGAAATCTGCAGATACAACCCCGTTGCTTCCCCCGCTTTCCCCAACGGGAATCGCTACTGCAGCGCGGAACTGTCTGTAAAGGCGAGGCTATTGGCCGCACGCGGTCGTATCCGGCGATTCATTCAATAGATCGGCGAAAACTGTTGCCAATGCGGAAATAGTTTGTTTCGGGCCCCGCGACGGGAGCGCCCTCCAGCACGGGATTTCCACCGATTGCAGTGACTTGGTGCCCGAGGAGAGACTCGAACTCTCACGCCCGCGAAGGCGGCGGATTTTGAATCCGCTGCGTCTACCGTTCCGCCACTCGGGCCACCGGCCACCGGATTACCGGGCGCGGCGGCTATCGTCCAGTGGAAAGCTTAGAGGTCGCGCGCCGAGAACGTGTCGCAGGCGGCGATCTCGCCAGTCTCGACGCCGCGGGCGAACCAGCGCTCGCGCTGCTCGGACGTGCCGTGCGAGAAAGTGTGCGGCTGCGGCACACGCCCCGCGTTGCGTTGCAGCGTGTCGTCGCCGATCTGGCGCGCGGCGTTGAGCGCCTCTGCCAGGTCGCCGCGCTCCAGGCTGCCGAACCGGGCCTGGGCGTGATGCGCCCAGACCCCGGACAGGCAATCCGCCTGCAGCTCGATGCGCACCGAGATCGCGTTGCTTTCCGCCTCGGACACGCGGGCGCGGGCGGATTGGGCCTGGCCGAGGATGCCAAGCTCGTGCTGGACGTGATGCGCGATTTCGTGGGCGACGACGTAAGCGGCGGCGAAATCGCCGCCGGCGCCCAGCCGCCGGGCCAGCGTGGTGAAGAACGCGGTGTCGAGATAGGCCTTTTCGTCCACCGCGCAGTAGAACGGCCCCGTCGCGCCCGAGGCGCCGCCGCAGGGCGACTGCGTGACGCCCTTGAACAGCACCAGGGTGGCGGGGTCGTAGTCGCGGCCAAGCTGGGTCCGGAACAGCTCGGCCCAGACCTCTTCGGTATCGGCCAGCGTGACCGAGACGAATTGCGCGGCCTCTTCGTCGGCCTGGGTGATCTCCTGTGTGCCGCTGACGGGGGCGGCGCCGCCCTGCAGCAGGGGCGTCACGTCGATGCCCAGGAAATAGCCGATGGCCAGAACGGCGATCAGGCCGAAGCCGCCCAGCTGGATGCCGCCCCGGCCCATTCTGCGCCGGTCCTCGATGTTGCTGCTGCCGCGCCGTCCTCTCCACCGCATTGCCGTCTCCTCGATTAGCTGCGCTTGACGGCAAACGGCCATCATGGCGTAAGGGTTCCCATAAACAAGAGGCAGGCATGATCAAGGGGCTCTACGGCTGGATGCTAGACCTGGCGCGGTCACGGCACGCTTACTGGGCGCTGGCGATCGTGGCCTTTGCCGAAAGCTCGGTCTTCCCGATCCCGCCCGACGTGCTGATGATCCCGATGATCATCGCCCGGCCCCGGCGCGCCTTCGTGATCGCGGGAATCGCCCTGGCGGGATCGGTGCTGGGCGCGCTCTTGGGCTACGCCATCGGCTGGGGGCTGTGGGAAAGCGTCGGCCGCCCGGTGCTGGAATTCTATGGCAAGGGCGGGTATTTCGAGACCTTCGCAGAGCGCTACAACGAATTCGGCGCCTGGGCGGTGCTGATCGCCGGCATCACGCCGTTTCCCTACAAGGTGATCACCATCCTGTCGGGCGCAACGGGCCTCAGCCTGCCGGTCTTTGTCGTGGCCTCGATCATCGCGCGGGGTTTGCGGTTCTTCCTTGTGGCGGCGCTGCTCTGGTCGTTCGGCGCGCCGATCCGCGATTTCATCGAGCGGCGCCTGACGCTCGTGTTTTGCATCGGTGTGGTGCTTTTGGTGGGCGGGTTCGCCCTGGTGAGGTATCTATGAGCCGTAACATGCTGATCCTGCTGGCCGCGGGTGGCTCGGCGGCCCTGCTTCTCGGGGCATTCGGGTTCCAGATGCTGGGCTATGCGCCCTGCCAGATGTGCCTCTGGCAGCGCTGGCCGCACGCCGCGGCGATACTGATCGGGCTGTTGGCCCTGGCCCTGCCCGGTCGCATCCTGCCCATCCTGGGCGCCCTGGCCGCGCTGACCACCGCGGGCATCGGCGTCTTCCATACCGGGGTCGAGCGCGGCTGGTGGGAGGGCATCACCGCCTGCGCCGGCGCGGGCGACATCACCACGCTCAGCGCCGGCGACCTGCTGGACACCAGCCGCGAGGTGGGCCCGCCGCTCGTCCGCTGCGACGAGGTCGCCTGGGAGTTCCTGTGGCTGTCGATGGCCAGTTGGAACGTGCTGCTCAGCCTTGCCCTCGCCCTGATCTGGATCGCCGCCGCCCGCCGCAGCGCCTGACCGGTTCATCTTTGCTTCGGAAATATTCCCGCCGGAGGCACCCGCACCCCACAATTTACGCAACATTGACAATGGCGCGCAAACCCTTCGGTGCGCGGCAAGAAAATGTCGCACGGGCGCAGCCCGCCCCGCTGGATCAGCCCGGCCCGTCCAAGGCGCGCAACCGCCGGATCAGTGACGAGGTGTCCCAGCGTCCGCCGCCCAGCTTCTGCACGTCCTTGTAGAACTGGTCGATCAGCGCGGTGACCGGCAGCGAGGCGCCGTTCTCGTTCGCGGTGGCCAGGCAGATGCCCAGATCTTTGCGCATCCAGTCCACCGCGAAGCCGTGCTCGAATTCGTCGTCCAGCATCGTCTCGTAGCGGTTCACCATCTGCCACGAGCCCGCCGCGCCGCCGCCGATCACCTCGACCACCGCGCGGCCGTCGAGCCCCGCCTTTTCGGCAAAGTGCAGCCCCTCGGACAGACCCTGGACCAGCCCGGCGATGCAGATCTGGTTGACCATCTTGGTCAATTGCCCCGCGCCGCTGTCGCCCAGCCGCTTGCAGAGCTTGGCATAGGCGTTCATCACCGGCTCGGCCCGGTCATAGGCGCCCTGGTCGCCGCCGCACATGATGACCAGCTGGCCGTTCTCGGCCCCCGCCTGCCCGCCCGAGACCGGCGCATCGACGAACGCGACGTCCCGGTCCCCGGCCGCGCCGAAAAGCTCGCGCGTCACCGCCGCCGAGACGGTGGTATGATCGACGAAGACCGTTCCGGCAGCCATGCCCGCCAGCGCCCCGTCCTCGCCCAGGCAGACCGAGCGCAGATCGTCGTCGTTGCCGACGCAGGACATGACGAAGTCCTGGCCCTGCGCCGCCTCGCGCGGGGTCGCGGCCGACTTGCCGCCATGCTGATCCACCCACTTCCCGGCCTTCGCGGCGGTGCGGTTGAAGACGGTGATCTCGTGGCCCGCTGCGGCCAGGTGGCCCGCCATCGGATAGCCCATCACGCCCAGTCCCAGAAATGCTACTTTCGCCATCGCGCGGCTCTCCCCATTGCCCTCGACCGATTGCCTGTCTAGTTAACGGCTTCCACCGACGGGTCAACCGAAGTCCGCGTTCCATGTCCACCACCTTCCGCTGGCTGCTGCGCCTCTTTACCGGGCTGATTGTCCTGGCAGGGCTGGCTTTGGCGTTGACCTACTGGTTCGCGGCGCGCTCGCTGCCGGATTACTCCGCGACGCACCGGGTTGCCGGGCTCGACGCCGCGGTCGAGATCGTGCGCGACAACGCCAACGTGCCGCATATCTTCGGCCAGAGCGACGAAGACGTCTATTTCGGGCTGGGATTCGCGCATGCCCAGGACCGGCTGTGGCAGATGACGATGTTGCGGCGCACCGCCCAGGGCCGGCTGTCCGAGCTGTTCGGCGAACGCACGCTGCGGGTCGACGAGTTGTTGCGGCGGCTCGATTTCTACAACCTCTCGGTCCAGTCGCTCGAGGCGCAGGATCCTTACACCCGCGCCGCGCTGGTGGCCTATTCAAACGGGGTCAATGCCTGGCTGAGCCGGGTCAACGAAGAGGCGCTGGGACGTGGCGCGCCGGAGCTGTTCCTGTTCTCGAACGCCATCTCGCCGTGGCAACCTGCGGATTCGCTGGCCATCGGCAAGCTGATGGCGCTGCGTCTGGCCGGTCACCTGAACGAAGAGGTGATCCGTGCCCGCACCTCGCTCTTGTTGCCGGAAGAGCGGGTCGCCGACATCCTGCCGGACGCGCCCGGCCCGGGCATCGCCGCGTTGCCGAAATATGCCAGCCTGTTCCCGGATGTGCCGAAATACGCCGAGGCCGCGCCCTGGCCGCCCGGTCCGCTGGCGCCGGCGCCGCGGCGTGGGCTGGCCGGAGCTTCGAACGCCTGGGCGGCGGCGCCGGCGCGCTCAGCCGCGGGCGCTTCGATCCTGGCCAACGATCCGCATCTGGGATTCTCCGCCCCCTCGACCTGGTTTCTGGCGCGTCTGCAGCTGCAATCGGGCGGCGTGATCGGCGCCACGATTCCCGGGGCGCCCGCCGTGGTGGTCGGCCGGTCGGAAAATCTCGGCTGGGGACTGACCTCGTCCTATCTCGACGACCAGGACGTCTATGTCGAGCGCCTCAACCCGGAGAATGCCGGCGAGGTGCTGACCCCGGACGGCTTCAAGCCGATGCGCACGCAGCCGTCGATCATCAAGGTAAAGGACGCGCCTTCGGTCACGGTCCAGTTGCAATGGACCGAGAACGGCCCGGTCCTGCCGGGCTATCACTACAAGCTGGGTCCGATCACGCCGCAGGGCCACGTCACCTCGCTGGCCTGGACGGCCCTGTCCGGCGCCGACACCTCGATGAGCGCGGCATTGGGCCTGATGCAGTCGGCCTCGGTGGCCGAGGGGCTGGCGGCGGCGGAGCGCTATGTCGGGCCGAGCCAGAACCTGGTCCTGGCCGACCGGACCGGCATCGGGATGAAGACCGTCGGCGTCATGCCGCGCCGCGACGCCGCGCACCAGACCCAGGGGCGGATGCCCTCGCCCGGCTGGCTGGCGCGGAACCGCTGGCAGGGCGTGTTCAGTTACGCCTCGAACCCCGAATTCGTCGCGCCCGCCGGCGGCATTCTCGGCAACACCAACAACAAGACCGTCGAGCGCCCGTTCCCGCTGCACGTCTCGCATGACTGGGGCGATACCCAGCGGATCCAGCGCTGGCGCTTCCTGATGCAGAACCGCGAGGTGCATACCCGCGAAAGCTTCATCGAGGCGCAGCTCGACACCGTGTCCTTCACCGCGCGGTTGCTGCTGCCGCTGGTGGCCAAGGACCTGTGGTTCACCGGCGAGGCCGCGCCTGCCGGAAGCCCCGAACGCCTGCGCCAGACCGCGCTCTTGCTGCTGGCCGAATGGAACGGCGAGATGAACGAGCACCGGCCCGAGCCGCTGCTCTACGCCGCCTGGATGCGCGCCCTGCAGGACCGGCTGATCCGCGACGAGCTGGGGCCGCTGGCGCGCGAGTTCACCCATGTCGAGCCGGTCTTCATCGAGCGGGTTTTCCGTGACACCGGCGGCGCCGCAGCCTGGTGCGACGTGCTGCAATCGGCCGCCACCGAGACCTGCACCGACATCGCCCGGTTGGCGCTGGACGACGCGCTGGTCTGGATCAGCGAGACCCACGGCACCGCGCTGGAGAGCCTGCGCTGGGGCGACGCGCACGAGGCCACGCACGATCACGACGTGCTGGGCGAGGTGCCGGTGCTGAACTGGTTCGTCAACATCCGCCAGTCGACCTCGGGCGGCGACAACACGCTGTTGCGCGGGCTGACCAAGGGCACCGGGCCGGAGCCGTTCCTGAACGTGCACGGCGCGGGCTATCGCGGGATCTACGATTTCTCCGACCCCGACAGTTCCCTCTTCATCATCGCGACCGGGCAATCCGGCCATCCGCTCAGCCGGCATTACGACGA
>JAHELH010000383.1 GCA_024644285.1 Paracoccaceae bacterium
CGCCGGTTCCTGCCCAACCTGAACGACACCTCGCTGATGAGCGAGACGCTGGGCCGCACCGTCAAGCTGCGGATCTCGGCCTCGGCCCTGCGCACCGTCGATCACCGCGGCGGGCTCGACGCCTTCCTGGCCAAGGCGCCCGACGCCGACCTGTCGCCGAACGCGCTGAAGGTCAAGCGCGAGATCGCGAAGGCGCAGGCCCAGGCCTGATTCCCCGGCTCCCCGGCAAAGCATTCGCGGCCCCGCTCCGGTTCGGACGGGGCCGCTTCGTTTTGCCGCATCGGATCAAGCCGGCCCGGGCGCATATCTCCTCGGCATGTCACGGGAAGGACCGCCGATGCTGATCAGGGCTCTCGCCGCCAGCCTCCTCGCCGCCGGCCCCGCGCTGGCCGAGATCACCGTGCTCGACGCCTACGCCCGCAGCGCCGGCCCGTTGGCCCGTAGCGGCGCGGCCTACATGGTCCTGCGCAACGACGGTGCCGCCGACGACCGCCTGATCGGCGTCACGACCGAGGCCGCGGCGCGTGCCGCGTTGCACGCCCACCGGGAAACCGGCGACGGCGTGATGCGGATGATCGACGTCGAGGACGGCCTCCTGATTCCCGCCGGCGGGTCACACGCGCTGGACCGCGGCGGCGACCACGTGATGCTGATGGGCCTCTCCGCGCCCTGGAGGGACGGCGACACCGTGACCTTGGTGCTGGAATTCGAGCAGGCCGGCGAAATCACCGTGGACATTCCCGTCGACCAGACCCGACAGCCGGGCGAGGACGGCGGGTCCTAGCACCGGGCATCCGCGAAAGCGTCCGGCAGGCGCTACCCCGCCAGCACCTCGTCCACCCAGGCCGGCACCACCTCGCTGGCCGGACCCTCGCGCGTGGCGTCGAACACGCCCGCCGAGCGTTCCAGGTTCAGCTCCAGCGTCCGCGCCCCGGCGGCCCGCGCGATATCGACAAAGCCCGCCGCCGGGTAGACCTCGCCCGAGGTGCCGATGGCCACGAACAGCGCCGCCGCCTCCAGCCGCGCCTGGATCCGCTCCATGTGATAGGGAAACTCGCCGAACCACACCACGTCGGGCCGGGTGGTGCGTGCGCCGCAGGCGGGGCAGGGGTCGTCCGGCGCCATGATGTCCGGCGCGTCCCAGCGCTGACCGCAGGCGGCGCAGAGCGCGCGGAACAACTGCCCGTGCATGTGAAGCACGCCGCGGCTGCCCGCCCGTTCGTGCAGATCGTCGATATTCTGCGTCACGATCAGCGTGCCGTGGCGCGCCTGCTGCAGCCGCGCCAGCGCCCGGTGCGCCGCGTTGGGCTCGGCGCCGCGCGCATTGGCGCGGCGAGCGTTGTAGAAGGCGTGGACCTTGGCGGGATCGCGGGCAAAGCCCTGCGGTGTCGCGACCTCTTCGAGATTGTATTCCGACCAAAGGCCACCGGCGTCGCGGAACGTGCCCAGCCCGCTTTCGGCCGAGATGCCGGCCCCGGTCAGGATGACGATATCCGTCACGTCAAGAGAAAGACCGGGCCCGCTCTGATGCGGACCCAGTCGCCGACGTCGCGACCGCCAGGGGCGCTAGCCGCAATACGTCTTCGCTGTGGCGCCGAACGCCTTGTATCTCTTCCAGAACACCTCGTGGTTGGTGTCGTCGGACTGACGGATCACCTGCGCCATGTGCGGGTCCTTGAAGAATTTCGCCGCCAGCCGCTGGTCGCTGCCAGACAGCGTGGCGTCGGCCACCTGCTGGATGCAGCCGCACAGCGTGCGGTTCGCCGCCTTGCGGTCGGATTTCACGCAGGCCCGCTCGATCGTGCCTGCGCTGGCGGTCGTTGCGCCAAGGGCGACAACAGCCGCCGCGATTGCGATTGCCTTCATTCCCTGCCTCTTGCCTCTGCTCATCCCTCCCGGGATTTTATGACCGATTCGGACCTACCGACAAAACCCGAATCTCGGGTCGGCGAAGCCCTGCCGAACACGGCATGCGCTGCCCCGTTCTAGCCCGGTAAGGTTAACGCAGCATTGCGGCGGAAATGCGGCAGAGGCGGTGCGCGGTCAGCCGTCCTTGCAGGGATCGTGCCCCCAGTTCATCAGCGAATAGCGCCAGGCGGAGGTCTCGATATCGTCCTTCGGCCCGCCCTGGCTGAGATGTCGCTTGATGTAGCCCACGACCTTGGCCATGTGGTCCCACTGGTCGTCGGTCAGGTCGGCCTTGTCCGTGCGCTTGATCTTCACGATCCGGCGGCCCGACTTGTGGCCGGTGCTTTCGCCCGCGTCGCTGTCGCCGACCGATTTCGACGCCTCGGTCTCCAGCCACTCTTCCAG